>NZ_LYSQ01000031.1:0-52699 GCF_001728955.1 Aeromonas sp. DNP9
TGAAAAAACAAAAAGCCCTGCCAGATTGGCAGGGCTTTGTCAGTCAACCGCATAGCTGGGGAGTCAAGCTCCCGAGCCGCTTACTGATTGTGAGTAGAACGACGTGGACGACGGGCCTGAGCCGGCTTGGCGGCGCCATCAGCCGGACGCTGACCACCCTGGGGCTTGGGCTTGCCGCCGTTGCCGGAGCGGTTAGCGCCTGCGTTGCCACCATTGTTGCCGGAGCGAGCGGCACCCTGACGCTGGCCTTGACCTTGCGGACGCGGCGCTCGGCGCTGCTCGCTCGGATCACGGGGCTCTTTGCGCAGCGGCGCGCCGATACCACGGGCGATGTTGTCGAGGGTCTCGCGGGATGCTTCGAAGCCGGGCACCTGCTCGCAGGGGATGTTCTGCTTGGTCAGACGCTCGATGGCCTTGATAAGCTTCCCTTCATCGGCTGCAACCAGGGAGATGGCGTGACCGGCAGCGCCGGCACGACCGGTACGACCGATACGGTGCACGTAATCTTCCGCCACGTTCGGCAGCTCGAAGTTCACTACCTGCGGCAGCTTGTCGATATCGAGGCCACGGGCCGCGATGTCGGTCGCCACCATCACGCGCACGCTGCCATCCTTGAAACCGGCCAGCGCGCGGGTACGGGCACCCTGGCTCTTGTTGCCGTGAATGGCGGCGGCGCTGATGCCGTCTTTTTCAAGCTTCTCGGCAACCCGGTTGGCGATGTGCTTGGTACGGGTAAAGACCAGCACCTGCTGCCAGTTGTTGCTGGAGATCAGGTGGCTCAGCAGGGCAATCTTGTTGGCCTTGTCGCACGGGTGCACCAGCTGCTCGATACGCTCGGCGGTGCTGTTGCGCGGGGCGACTTCAATGACCGCCGGGTTGTCCAACAGGCCAGTTGCCAGCTCGCGGATCTCGTCGGCGAAGGTGGCGGAGAAGAGCAGGTTCTGGCGCTTCTTCGGCAGCAGGGTCAGGATGCGGCGGATGTCGCGGATAAAGCCCATGTCGAGCATGCGATCCGCTTCGTCCAGTACCAGGATCTCCACCTCGTCAAACTTGACGGCATTCTGGTTGTAGAGATCGATCAGACGGCCCGGACAGGCCACCAGCACGTCCAGACCACGGCGGGTCGCCATCATCTGCGGGTTGATGCTTACGCCACCAAATACCACGTGGCTGCGCAGGGGCAGATGCTTGCCGTAATTGCGCACGCTCTCGCCCACTTGGGCAGCCAGCTCGCGCGTCGGGGTCAGTACCAGCGCACGGACGCGGTTCGGAGAGACCTTGCGCTTGCTCTCCATCAGACGTTGCAGCATCGGCAGGGTAAAGCCTGCGGTCTTGCCGGTCCCTGTTTGGGCCGCCGCCATCAGATCGCGGCCAGCCAGAACGGCGGGGATCGCTTGCTGCTGAATGGGAGACGGGGTGTCGTAGCCTTGTTCGGCAACGGCACGCAACAAGGGTTCGGCCAGACCGAGGGAAGTAAAACTCATAATTACCTGCTAGAGATAGGGGCGCCGGGGATTTGTGGTGGGGCTCCTCTGCTGAGCCGATGCCATCTCACAAGATCTGGGCCTATTGAGAAAACAACGATTTCCCCGGGGAGCAGAGCAAAGGGGAAAGAATAGAGGCCCAGTCTAACGGAGTTGTCCGGGATAAACGAGAAAAATGTGATGCTCCTCCCAGCACGAACAGAAAATCCCCCTCCTGCCCCCCGAATAATCCCGTTGTTGATGTAGCACGCACCACACTATTAACTGGCAACACAATATCAGCCCTCGCAGGCATGGCTCGCGGGGCAAACGCACGGGATAAAAGAACACAATAACGAGGTTTAGCTATGACCACGCCATATCGTCCCCGCGGCAGCTGGCAGGCAAGGATTGGCCTGCTGCTTCTGCTGCTAAGCCCTGCGCTGCAGGCCAGTCAGACTCTGACCGTGGCCTGGAGTCACTGGCCCCCCTTCAGCCAAATCAACAACCGGGGTGAGCTGGATGGGCTGGATGTCAGCCTGACCCGCCAGATCCTCACCCAGGCGGGCTTTGCCCCCAAGTTTCGCGAGCTTCCCTGGGCGCGGGCACTGCATCTGGTAGAACACGATCAGTTGGATGTGGCGATGGCCGCCCTCCCTCTGCCGGAGCGCCAGAGCTATGCCCGCTTCTCGACACCCTACCGCCAGAGTGCCTATGTGCTGCTGAGCAATGACCCGATTCCCGGCCATCAGGATCGCTGGGCGCAGCTCGATAATCTGCCCGCGCTGTGCCACGAGAAAGGACTCAAGATAGGCAAGTTGCGCGGCACCCGCCCCATGCATCAGATGGATAGCTGCCCGGCGCTTAAAATGGCGACCGAATACAACGCCGATGAGCGGATGCTCGATCTGCTGCTGGCTCGCCGCCTCGATGGCATTATCATGGAGTGGCAATATGCCCGCTACCGGCTGGCCCAGCTGGGGGCCGAAGAGTTTATCAGCTGCCAGCTGTTGCTACACCACCAGCCGGTCAGTCTGATGTTTGCCAAAAACAGCGTGAGCGAAGAACAGATCCTCAAAGTCAACGAGGCCATTCATGCCTTGCCCAAACCCCACAACAAGTTCTCGCCCCCCAGGTGTCGCCTCAATGCCGATCCGGGCGCCGCGGATCTGCTGACCCGCACTCTCCGCAAGCATTGACGGGTTGAGCCGCCACCTGAAATAGCAAAGGCGACCCGAAGGTCGCCTTTTTGGTATTGTCGAACTTGTTCCCCAAACAGGGAGCGATCAGTCGATGCGCAGCAACTGCGATCAGCGTAGCTGTGGGGTATGGGTCAACACCCCCTGGTTCTGGGCGCGATGGCGCAGCAGATGATCCATCAACACCAGCGCCAGCATGGCTTCGGCGATGGGTACGGCGCGAATGCCGACACAAGGATCGTGACGACCCTTGGTGATCATCTCGATTGCCTCGCCTTCGGTATTGATGGTCTTGCCCGGCACAGTGATACTGGAAGTCGGTTTGAGCGCCATGCTCACCACGATATCCTGACCCGACGAGATCCCACCCAGAATGCCGCCCGCATGGTTGCTGGCAAAGCCTGCCGGAGTCATCTCGTCACGGTGCTCGGAACCTTTTTGCTCCACCACCGCGAAACCGTCGCCGATCTCCACCCCTTTAACCGCATTGATGCCCATCATGGCATGGGCAATGTCGGCGTCGAGGCGATCGAACACCGGCTCACCGAGGCCCACCGGCACATTGCTGGCAATGACCTGCACCTTGGCACCGATACTGTTGCCCTCTTTTTTCAGGTCACGCATGTATTGATCGAGCGCTTCCAGCTTGCCCGCATCGGGAAAGAAGAAGGGATTCTGCTCGATCTGCGCCGCGTCAAAGCCTTCTGCCTTGATGGGGCCGAGCTGGGAGAGAAAACCGGTGATCTCGATGCCATGCACCTGTTTGAGGTACTTCTTGGCGATCGCCCCCGCCGCTACCCGCATCGCGGTCTCGCGTGCCGAGGAGCGACCACCGCCACGATAGTCCCGCTGACCATACTTCTGGTGATAGGTGTAGTCAGCGTGACCCGGCCGGAACAGATCCTTGATGTCGGAGTAATCCTTGGAGCGCTGATCGGTGTTCTCGATGAGCAGCCCGATGGAGGTACCGGTGGTCTTGCCCTCAAACACTCCGGAGAGGATCTTCACCTCATCCGGCTCGCGGCGCGGCGTGGTGTAGCGGGAGGTACCGGGCTTGCGCCGATCCAGATCCCCCTGCAGATCCGCTTCGCTTATCTCCAGCCCCGGCGGGCAACCATCGACCACGGCGCCCAGCGCCAGGCCGTGGCTCTCGCCAAAGGTGGTGACCCGAAAGAGTTGACCAAAACTGTTCCCTGCCATGCGCGCTCCTGCTTAGTTCTTGTAGATGGCGAAATGATCCTGATACTGCACCAGCTCTTCACGGGTCATCACAAAGACGCCGTGACCGCCGTTTTCGAATTCAACCCAGGTAAAGGGGATCTCGGGGAACTGGGCTTCCAGATGGATCATGCTGTTGCCCACTTCGACCACCAGCACGCCGTTATCCTTGAGGAAATCTGCCGCATGGGCCAGCAGACGCTTGGTCAGCTTGAGACCATCGGAGCCGGACGCCAGCGCCAGCTCGGGCTCGTGACGGAACTCGTCCGGCAGATCCGACATATCTTCGGAGTCAACATAGGGCGGGTTGGAGACGATGAGATCGTACTTGTCGCCCGCTGGCAGATCGCGGAACAGATCGGAGCGGATCGGAATGACCTGCTGCTCCAGCCCGTGATCGTTGATGTTGCGCTCAGCCACGTTCAGCGCATCGATGCTGATGTCGATGGCATCCACTTCCGCTTCCGGGAACTCGTGAGCCATGATGATGGCGATACAGCCGGAGCCAGTGCACAGGTCCATGATCCGGGTCGGTTCATGTTTGAGGAAAGGCGCGAAACGGTTGGCCACCATCTCGGCAATGGGGGAACGGGGAATGAGCACCCGCTCGTCCACGTAGAACTCCCAACCGGCATACCAGGCCTTGTTGGTCAGATAGGCGGCCGGAACCCGCTCCTGTACGCGGCGGATAATCAGCTCGGCGATACGGTGACGCTCGCTGCTGGTGAGACGGGAGTGGCGCATGGCCGGGTCTACATCCGGTGGCAGATGTAACGCGGGCAGTACCAGCTGCACAGCTTCATCCCAGGCGTTGTCGGTTCCATGACCGTAAAAAATCCCGGCGTCGTTGAAACGACTCATGGCCCAACGCAACATGTCCTGGATGGTGTGCATCTCGGCAACCACCTCATCGATAAATATCTTGTCCAAATCCACCTCCAAGTCGAGTAATATCCGGCCCGAGCCCCGTTTACGTTGCGGGCAAGACGCATACCTAATACATGAGCATCTGATGAAAAAAACGCCCTCACCGACAGACGAGGAAACCCTGCTGTTCCGCGATGCGATAAAAGGTACCCGGAAAATCAAGCAAGATACCATAAGGGCCGAGTTACGCCCGGTCAAGCAGAAACGCGAATTGCGCGAAACCCGCGAAAAGCTTGGGGTTGACCACTATTTCAGCGATGAGTATCAGCCCCATCTCGACGACGATGGGCCGACACGTTACGTGCGGGAAGATGTGTCAAAATTTGAGCTGAAAAAGCTCAAGCGGGGCATTTATCCGCCGGAGATCTATCTCGATCTGCACGGTATGAACCAGCAGCAGGCAAAACAGGAATTGGCCGCTCTGCTCACCCTCTGCCAGAAAGAGAACATTCACGTCGCGTCGGTGATGCACGGCATCGGCAAACATATTCTCAAGCAGCGCATTCCCAGCTGGCTGGCCCAGCACCCCAATGTGCGCGCCTTCCATCAGGCCCCCCGCGAATGGGGCGGCGACAGCGCCATTCTGGTGTTGCTGGATATCGAAGAGTAGTTAGCCAAATGACCACACTATACTGAATATCAATACGTTATTCGCCGTGGAGGTCGCATGTTTACACAGGGTTCCCATGCCGACATAAAGTCATCTCTCGACGCCATCGGCGCTGCCGTGGCGGTGTTCAGCCTCGACAAAGATGATCACTTTGTGCTGGTCTCTGCCAACGATACCTTTGCCAAGGCGTTCGAGCTGGATGTCCTTGGCAGCATTGGCAAACAGCTGAGCGAGATGTTTCCCCGCTACATCACCAATACCATCGAGCCGCCAATGCACGAATGTGTGCGCATGCAGACTGGGCTCGAGAGCGAGCTGCCCATCGACAGCCTTTCGCGTACCAGTTGGTGGCGTTTTATTCTCTCCCCCATCATCCCCGAGCAGGCACGGATCAACCGGATCATCGTGACCGCTATCGACATCACCGCCAGGATGCAGCTGGAAGAGGCGCTCACCACCAGTCGCCGCCGCTTCGAGGCAGTGGTCAACTCCGCCTATGACGGCATCATCAGTGTCAGCAGCGAGTCACGCATCGAGCTTATCAACACCGCCGCCTGCGAGATGTTCGGCATCGACGAAAGCTATCTCGGCAAGCGGCTGGAAACCCTGCTGCCACAGCGTTTTCGCGCCAATCACGAAACCTATTTCAAAGCCTTCAGCAGCTCCCCCATCAATTCGCGCCCGATGCATGCCCGCGCTTCGGTGATGGGTCTGCGCCGAGACGGCAGCGAATTTCCGCTGGAGGTGACCATCGCCAAGATCAATCTGGGCCCGACCACCGAGATGACCGCCATCTTGCGGGATATCTCTGAGCGAGCCCGACTGGTGGAGGAGTTGAAGGTCGCCGCCACCACGGATCCCCTGACCGGCATTGCCAACCGGCGCCGCTTCAACGAGCTGGTCAACGCCGAGATGCAACGCTGCCAGCGTTTTGGCCATACCATGAGCCTGCTGCTGATCGATATCGACCACTTCAAGGAAGTCAACGATACCTTTGGCCACCAGCAGGGGGATCAGGCGATCCTGAGTCTGGTGAAACGGATCAGCAAACAGTTGCGGGAGGTGGACATGCTGGGGCGCTGGGGTGGCGAGGAGTTTATCGTGCTGCTGCCGGAAACCTCCCTCGAACTCGCCTGGGCCAGTGCCGAGCGGATCAGGCTCGCCATCGAATCCCAGCACCATGCACTGGAGGGGGATCTTGAGATCTCCCTCACCATCAGTATCGGGATCAGCGCCAGCAAGGGCAGCCATGACACTGTAGAGAAGATGGTTAGACGGGCCGACACCGCCCTCTATCTGGCCAAAAAGCAGGGGCGCAACTGCTGCCGCAAAGAAGAGCCGGAGCCGACCTGATGGCGCACGCCCCTGCCCTCTGGTGACACTGCTAACCTGTGCCTGTAGAGATAACCAACCGCAACGAATACAAAAGACAGCGCTACTCTCTTCGGTAGCGCTTTTTTCGTCCTGCTTTTGGTGCACTTTTCAATCACAACCATCAAGGGGACGGCTAAAGCGCAGTGGGCCACCATCAGTCTGAGAGAGCCTCACCGACAGCATGCCGCTGTTGGGCAATTGCCACTCGAAGAAGTCATCAAATCCGGCAATCGTTACGGCGCGGATCACCTTGGCGACCACTCCATGCGCCACCAGCAGTATCCGCTCCCCTTGCATGGTCGAAGCAAGTTCCGTGAGTCCCTGCGAGACCCGGGCAATCACCTCATCAATGGTCTCACCACCGGGTGGTGCCTCTGCCCAACGCCGGGTAATATTGCGCGCCCACAGCTCGGGATAACGCGATTTCGCCTCTGCCTGTGTCAACCCCTCAAAGAGGCCGACATGCCGCTCACGAAAAGCTGGCGCAAGCTCCACTGGCAAATCCAACTGGCGAGCGAAGATCGCAGCGCTCTCTCTGGTTCGCTGCAGCGGCGAAGCCAGCAGCCGATCGAACGGGGCCTGAGTGGCCGCTATCTCATCAGCCAATCGGGCAATGTGCCTCTGGCCACTCTCATTAAGCCCGATATCCAGCGCGCCCTGATACCGTCCTTCCGCATTGGCTTGCGTCTCGCCATGGCGGATAACGACCAGCTCCATGCCGACCTCCTTTGTTGGGGCTACCCTGGTTTTACTTCCCTTTGCGATAACGAGGATGCTCGTCCTGGATCGGCAACCAGGGCAGCTGGCTGTCGGTATGGATGTGGTAGGTTGGCGCAACAGTATCTGGATTATCGAGGGAGGCGATGGCCAACGTGAGATACTCAGGGTACTGGGTGCTGCGATACGTAAGGGAGGAGCCACACTCGGCGCAAAATCCCCGGCGGATAAAATCTGAAGACGCATACTCGGTCGGTTTGCCGCAAAGCCACTCTACCTGCTCGATGCGAAAGTCCATCCAGGCCCCGACCGGGGCACCCGTGGTGCGCTGGCAATCCCGACAGTGACAAAAATCGGCCGCAAAAGGTGCAGTCAGCACCTCATAACGGATCACCCCGCAATGACAACCGCCCTTCATCTTGCCCCTTTTGTTGCAATTTTGCACAAGTCAAAGAGCTTACCAATATAAACCGATCGTTCACATCAATTTTCTCAAGGGAATAAGCGACAAAGTACCTAGATCAAGCTGAGTGATATAGCAAGACCTCACCATTTCAGGTGATAAATGACAGTTTACCAATAGAGAAGATACTCCTCATATTCGCAATGAGAGGTTTCAATTTATGGTGGAAAATGAATTAGCAAGTAGCGCGCTACTCTTATCAGAAGATGCCAGTTTATAGGGGCTAACGAACCTGAATATAAATTTCATTCTCAACGTTGATTCAACACTATTTTATTTCAATTTTCAGATAAAAACTCACCTTATCAGTTAGAACATAAGCACCATTGAAAATACAAGATAATATTCAGTGATGCACTGCTGATAATTAACGAGGAGAAGGAGTTATCCCCCCTCTCCTCTTTGGGAGTTAAATTACGCCATCTTATTTGGCAGGAACTACAACCCAGGGGCCGCCTTTGGCGGGATCATCCCCCTGTGTCCACCATTTGGCCTGATAGACGGCGCCCTTGTAGCTCACCTTGTTGCCCGCGGTGTAGACCTTGGTCACTTCCCAGGCCGGGTTGCCACCGATGGGGGGTTCGCTCGGATCGACCGGTGGTGGAGTCAGTTTGTCCACAACCCGCACTTTCGGCCAGTTGGCGTGGGAGCCGTAGAAGTTGGTCACACACTTCTCGTAATCACCCGGTACCAGCGCGGAATATGCGGTCTGGAAGCCCACCAACTCACACTCGAAGGAGTAACCGCCCGGGCGATCCGGGTAGTATTTCCAATTGCCATCCCAGTTGGTGTAGAGCACGTCGGTAGCGCCATTGAGATTGAGGCTGCCATAAGGAGTCTGCTGCCAGCAGGTGTTCTTCTCATCCGCCTTGATCGGGATCTGGTAGTGGTTGGCCAGCCCTTCCCAGTAGCGGATTCGATTGACCGGCTGCCCCTTGTCCTTGTTTTGTTCACCACACTCGATACCGCCGTTGATCACGTTGATGGTGGTACCGAAGCCATAGCCGATACCGGCGTCAGCTTCCCGTTTTGAGGGTACCCAAGTGCGATCAATCACGTGCAGCATGGCCGGTTTCGGAGCCTGCGGGGTGAGGAAGAACCAGATGGCCGAAGCGAGGTTGAGCCAGGAGTCCGCCACCAGCCCCGGGTTGTTGAGCAGCACGGAGGCATCGCCGTCAAACATCGCCTCGGAGAAGGCGCCGTAGTTGAAGTGGTAGGAGAGCTGCTTGGCACCGCGACCGAAGTAACCCTGCCCCGTGCTGCAGGGCCACTTTTTGTTCTGCCAGTCGTTCTGGCCACAGCCGGTGGTGTAGCCGGTCTGTCCCTCTGACCAGCCCATCTCCCGCACATGCACCAGTGCCTGTTGCCACTCCTCCAACCCCAGCGGGTTATCGGAGACGTTCTCCTTGGCAATATGGCCACCGGTCTCCTGAGAGAAGTGCGCAAAGGCGGTCACGATGGATTTTTTACAGATCGCATCAGAGTCGCGACCGTCGGTATATTCGCCACAGAACGCAGGAAATTTACCGATGGCTCGCAAGAAGCGGACATAAGTATATTCCGGCGCTGCCATCTGGGTTAAATATTCCCATTCAGATTGGGGAAATACCCGTTCAACCCGTTTTACGTTGTCAGGATTGCTTGCCAGACCCGGTTCAATGGCATCAACGATTTTATTTGACCTGGTCGCCAATGCCTTGGCCCATATTGCATACATGGGATTGGCCGTCTTGGCTTTTTCCATGGCAGCCAGATCCGGGGCCGCAATCACATATCCTCCCGCATTTTGCGGATCGGGTTGAATATTCATGGCTGCACTCATTGCGGCATAGCTTGGCAATGCGCAGGCGGCAGCGATCAGCCAGGCACAACGCTTGGGTTTGAACATGTTTATCGTCCTTGTTTGAATTAATGCGTTCCAAGAGTAGGTGTTTCAACAACTAAATTCACGATGAGAATTAAGAAATAAGCAGAATTTGTGAGCCATTTCACCTTGTGATATTCAGTGCAGCTGAAACAAAGAAAAAGAACCCAAACGAAAACGCCACAGCGTGATCTTTCGCCCATTTTTAGAACAGTTGAGACGGCCAGGTGGCCTGCCATACGGTCATTGTTCGTGATGGAAAAAATGGCTGACAGGCTCAACCTATCAGCCATCATCAATGTTCAAGAAAAATGCTCAAAATAGCCGGATGTCAGGCACGCACGGCACGGATCAGGATATTGCGCGGGGTCATGGGTTTGGCACAGAACTCCCCCACTTCGACCCGATAGCCCTGCTCTTGCAAAAAGAGCGCGCGATCCAGCGCCAGCCAGATCTCGAGGGGACGGCGAAATAAATGACGCACCAGCTCCATGCGGGCGACATCACCAAAGCGGCGCTCCCCGTGTTCCAGCCAGGCGGAATAGTCGAGCCCGGCGGGCAGCACAATCCCTTTGCGTTCAGCAGCCCAAACGCAGAATGCCTCGAAGGTGCCGGTCAGCAGGCTCTTTTGCATATTGGGCACCGGCAGATACTCATCCACCCCGCGCACCTGACGCTGCAGGCAGTCAAACCCGAGCCGCCACACCACTTCCTGCTCGCGCAGGCGGGCGATCCGCGCACCGCCAGTCACCGTCTCCTGCAGCGGCAACTTGAGATCCGCCTTGCTCAACACCAGCTGGCTGGCATTGGCCGCGGCCGACAGCGGGCGATAGTGGCTGGTACGGATCAGGTGATAACAGCAGGGAGAGATGGTCACTCCGCTGGCACTGCGCTCGGCCACCCGCTCCAGCAGATGGGTGTGCAGCTCACCGCAGGCATGGAGTGCCATGGCGTGATGTTCGGGGGCGATCAGCGCCGCCGATTCGGGGGCAAAGGCATCGGCGCAGGTAAAGGTCATATTGGCACCATCCCGCTCGGCCAGCAGCCGACCTTCGTCACAAAGCTGCTCTTGCAACTCCAGACTGAGGATCGGAGCCTGTCGATGAAGTGACACCAGCCGCCCAAGGTGGCCCTTGCCGGCACACCACTCCAGATAGGGGCCCTGATGGGCCGGCAAACAGGCGGTGAACGACTCGATCTGGGCCTGCTTGCGCCCCGGCATATGCAGCGCCATCTCCTTGCTGCAACTGATGGGCTCGGGGGTAAAAGGCTCAAGCTGACTGAGTTGCAGCAACAACTCGCCATCAGCAATCCAGGGGGAGAGCAACGAGCCAAGGGCTGCCATGTCGCCATCAAGTTCAGCCAGTTGCTCCAGCGTGAGAGCATCGAACTGCGCCACCAGCTCCGGCGCCTCGTTGGCAAAAGGCATGGTCAGGTGGTGATAGGGCTGATATTGCCACCAGCGCCGATGGCGGATCAGCAGCTGATCCAGTTGTTGAAAGCGTTGCGCCAGCACAGGAGCCTCTATCCGGCAGTCAAAAGGAGGCTCATTCTAGCGATCCCGCTTCAAATTGCACTCCTGCTGCGCAGTAAAGTGCCGTTCAAGGGTGTAGCCTGACCCGGCTTGCTACCCAACCTGACAAAGTGCGGGGTTTTATGCTATATTCCGCCCCCTCTTTCACGCGCCCCGCCCAACGCGGGTCGCTTTACCACTAGCTATGGAACCAACAACATGACCATCAACGCCATTCTGCAAGCGCGCGCGGGCGCCAAGTGTGAACTGTGCAGCGCCGAGCAGGCGCTGACCGCCTTCGTGGTGCCTCACTCCCCCGCCAGCGACGATGATCACAGCGTTGCTATCTGTGATACCTGCCGTGGTCAGCTGGAACAACCGGATACCCTGGTGGTCAACCACTGGCGTTGCCTGAGCGACAGCATGTGGAGCCAGGTGCCTGCGGTGCAGGTGATGGCATGGCGCCAGCTGAAAGCACTCTCCGGCAAGGGTGAAGTGTGGGCTCAGGATCTGCTGGACATGATGTACATGGAAGACGAAGCCAAGGCCTGGGCTGAAGCTGGTATTGCTGACGAAGATGATGACAACGTACCGACTGTTGACTCCAACGGCGCCGTGCTGCAAGAGGGCGACTCCGTCACCCTGATCAAGGATCTGGACGTGAAAGGCGCCGGTTTCACCGCCAAGCGCGGCACCTTGGTCAAGGGCATCCGTCTGACCAACAACCCGCTCCATATCGAAGGCAAGGTAAACGGCGTGCAGATCGTACTGGTGGCCGCCTACCTGAAAAAGGCCTAAGCCAAGCGCGATTGCTCTGCTGTCTACTGCCAGAGCACAAGCACAACGGAAAAAGGATGGCGTCACGCCATCCTTTTTTATGCCCGCTTGCCGCAAACGGCCAACTTGAGCCCATAACAGACGAGCCAAAGCTAAAAGGCGCATCCGGATGGACGCGCCTTGTTTACATGGCCGATGCCGTTAACCGGCAGCGGAAACGATCACTCAGGAGGAGAGCTTGCCGTCCAGCTCGGCAATCTTGGCCGACCAGTAGGCCGGACCGGTTTCGTGGATATTGTTGCCTTCGGAATCGACGGCAACGGTCACCGGCATATCTTCCACTTCAAACTCGTAGATCGCTTCCATGCCGAGATCGGCAAAGGCCACCACACGCGCCTTCTTGATCGCTTTGGCCACCAGATAAGCAGCGCCGCCCACCGCCATCAGATAGACGGCCTTGTGCTGCTTGATGCTCTCGACGGTTTTCGGGCCACGCTCGGATTTGCCGATCATGCCGATAAGGCCGGTTTCACCCAGCATCATGTCGGTGAACTTGTCCATCCGGGTGGAGGTGGTGGGGCCAGCCGGGCCAACAACTTCGTCACGCACCGCATCGACCGGGCCAACGTAATAGATAAAGCGGTTGGTGAAATCGACCCCTTCCGGCAGCCCTTCGCCATTTTTCAACATGTCGGCGATGCGCTTGTGGGCTGCGTCACGACCGGTGAGGATCTTGCCTGACAGCAGTACGGTATCACCGCTCTTCCAGCTGGCCAGCTCGGCCTTGGTGATGCCATCGACGTTGACGCGGCGCACGTTGCCACCCGCTTCACGGGTGATCTCCGGCCAGTCGCTCAGTTTCGGCGGGGTCAGTTCGGCAGGGCCTGAACCATCCAGCTCGAAGTGAACGTGGCGGGTGGCGGCGCAGTTGGGGATCATCACCACCGGCTTGGAGGCGGCGTGAGTCGGCGCAGATTTAACCTTCACATCCAGCACGGTAGTGAGGCCGCCCAACCCCTGGGCACCGATCCCCAGCTTGTTGACCTTGTCGTAGAGCTCGACCCGCAGCTTCTCTTCGGTGGTTTGCGGGCCACGGGCGATCAGCTCCTGAATGTCGATGTGCTCCATCAGGGCCTCTTTGGCCAGTACCGCGGCTTTCTCGGCGGTACCGCCGATGCCGATGCCCAGCATGCCGGGCGGGCACCAGCCTGCGCCCATGGTCGGCACGGTTTTCAGCACCCACTCGACGATATCGTCAGAGGGGTTGAGCATCACCATCTTGGATTTGTTCTCGGAGCCGCCGCCTTTGGCCGCGATGCTCACTTCCACCTTGTTGCCGGGGATCATGTCGATATGGACCACGGCAGGGGCGTTGTCTTTGGTATTCTTGCGACTGCCAGCCGGATCGGCCAGCACGGAGGCGCGCAGCGGGTTGTCAGGATTGGTGTAGGCACGACGGGTCCCTTCGTCCACCATCTCCTGCACCGTCATGTCGCTGTCCCACTGGACTTGCATGCCGATCTTGACGAAACAGGTCACGATGCCGGTGTCCTGGCAGAGCGGACGATGACCTTCGGCGGACATGCGGGAGTTGATCAGGATCTGTGCCAGCGCATCTTTGGCGGCCGGGTTGGCCTCGCGGTCATACGCCGCTTTGGCAGCCTGAACAAAATCCACCGGGTGGTAATAGGAGATGTACTGGAGGGCATCTGCGATAGAATCGATGAAATCCTGTTTTTTTATAATGCTCATATCATCCTCACTGGTCCTTGTCTCTGCCACGGAGCAGGGCAAGGGCTTCCATATGATGGGCCGTGCTGACGTGCTGGCTAAAAACTATCAACCAGCAAAAAACGAACGACACGGCAGTTTTTTCTTAAGTCACCGATACCTATGATACGCTTGCCCACCAGCACCGACTAGGGTTCGGGAACCAAACTGTTGCCTGTGTAACATAAAATGACGCCAACACTTCATATCCATCATCTAGACCATAGTGCTGAACTCCATCAGCTTTTTGCCCGCCTGCAACATCAGCCCTGGGCTATGTTGCTGGAATCAGCGGGGCCATTCGGCGCCGATAACGGCTTTGATATCATCACTGCCGATCCGCTGGCGACCCTCGAAACCCGCGGCGAGGTGACCACTCTGCGTGTCGGGGCGGATATCAGCAAACACCACGAAGATCCCCTCGCTCTGCTGGCCCATACCCAGCAACAGTTGCTGGGGGAGCTGGAACTTTGCGCCACTCACCTGCCCTTTATTGGCGGCGCCCTCGGCCTGTTTGGCTATGATCTGGGCCGCCGCTTCGAACGTCTTCCCGTACAGGCAACCGCCGATATCGCGGTGCCAGACATGGCGATGGGCATCTACGACTGGGCACTGCTGCGCAATGTGGCGACCGGCGACTGGCAGCTGATGCACTGGGGGGATGAAACAGGCCTTGCCAAGCGGCTGGCCTGGCTTGAACAGCAGCAGGCCAAACCGGCCCCCGCTTTTGCCTTGCAGGGGTCGTGGCAGAGCAATATGAGCCGTGCCGAGTATGGCGAGAAGTTTGCCCGTATTCAGGAATACCTCGCTGCTGGGGATTGCTACCAGATCAACCTGACCCAGCGTTTCAGCGCCCCCTATCAGGGGGATGAGTGGCAGGCCTACTGCCTGCTGGCAACCGCCAACAAGGCCCCCTTCTCTGCCTTTATCCGTCTGCCGGAGAGTGCGCTGCTTAGCCTCTCCCCCGAGCGGTTCCTGCTGCTCGATGGCCGTCATATCGAAACCAAACCCATCAAAGGCACTCGCCCTCGCCACCCCGATCCGGCCACCGATCGGCAAGTCGCGCAGGAACTGGCGCAGGCCGACAAGGACAGATCAGAGAATCTGATGATCGTTGATCTGCTGCGCAACGATATAGGTCGGGTCAGCCGGCCTGGCTCGGTCAGCGTGCCTCATCTCTTTACTGTGGAGTCGTTTCCGGCGGTACATCATCTGGTCTCCACCATCCACGGTGAGCTGGATGCACGCTGGCAAGGAGTCGATCTGCTGCGGGCCTGTTTCCCGGGTGGCTCCATCACTGGCGCCCCCAAAATCCGGGCTATGGAGATCATCGAAGAGCTTGAGCCACAGCGCCGCAATGCCTATTGCGGCAGCATCGGCTATCTCAGCCAGCATGGCCGGATGGATACCAGCATCTGCATTCGCACTTTGATCGCCGAAGCGGGTCGCCTGCACTGCTGGGCCGGTGGCGGCATCATCGCCGACTCCGATGCCGACAGCGAATATCAGGAGACCTATGACAAGGTTGCCCGCATCCTGCCGCCGCTGTCGGCGCTGTAATCCTCCCCACTGTCAGGCCAACGCACAGGAGAGCTCCCCGCCATGGATCGCCACGAACTGCTGACCCGCTTCCAGTTGCAGCGACCCGCCCCGGCCCATCGCCTCGCCATCGGCGGGCTCAACCCGGCGGCGGTGTTGATCCCGGTGGTGATGCGCGATGAGGGGCTCAGCGTGTTACTGACTCGGCGCAGCCCCCGGCTGCGTCATCATGGGGGACAGATCAGCTTCCCCGGCGGGCGACAGGATCCCGGCGACGAGAACCTGATTGCCACGGCGCTGCGGGAGACCGAAGAGGAGCTCGGCATTCCGGCCCGGCTGATTGAAGTGATCGGCACCCTCAACCCGCTCAATACAGTGTCACGATTCGAGGTGCTGCCGGTGCTGGGGCTGCTCGATGGCAACTATCCCCTCATCCTGAGTCCGGATGAGGTGGATCACGCCTTTGAAGTGCCGCTGACCCATCTGCTGGATCGGCGCAACCACATCCCCCTGACCCTTTACAGAGGGGGCAAAGCACACACCATCTACTGGATCCCCTGGCAACAGCACTTTATCTGGGGGGCTACCGCCAGCATGATCAACCAGCTAGCCCAGCATCTCGCAAAATAACAATTTACCTACATTTGGCTGAGCGCGATTTAATCATTAACACTAAAATAACGTGCCAATTGATAAACAATAATTGAATTTTTCTTGTTTTGATCACATTTCCATAAGAAAGTGCGGTTTTTCGTGCCGTAAAGATGAATTTGATCAACATTTTTGATTAGAAAAACCGTATCCTTGCGCCGACTTGATAAGAACCACACATTCGGGGTGAGATAGATGTCAAACACAGTCACTGGCACGCAGGGAGTTGCGGCGTCAACAGAGCAAGGGATCCGCTCTACTCAAACCACTCGTTGGGAAAAACGCGACTCTACCTGGGTCATCAGTCTGTTCGGGACCGCAGTTGGCGCGGGGATCCTGTTCCTGCCGATCAACGCAGGTATGGGCGGTTTCTGGCCGCTGGTCGTCATGGCGCTGCTGGTAAGTCCCATGACCTATCTGGCCCACCGTGGTCTGGCCCGCTTCGTGCTCTCCTCCAAAAAGCCAAATGCAGACATCACCGAAGTGGTGGAAGAGCACTTTGGCGTGGGTGCCGGTAAATTAATCACCCTGCTCTACTTCTTCGCCATCTACCCCATCGTGCTCATCTATGGCGTGGGTATCACCAACACCGTCGAAAGCTTTATGGTCAACCAGCTGCAGATGAGTGCCCCGCCGCGCTGGATCCTCTCCATCGTGCTGATCATGGGCATGATGTCGGTAATGCTGGCCGGTGAAAAGCTGATGCTGAAAGTGACCGAGCTGCTGGTTTATCCGCTGATCGCCATTCTGGCCGGTATCTCTTTGTACCTCATTCCGGACTGGACCGGTGCCGCGCTGGAGCAAGTGCCCTCTGCCAAGGATTTCGCCACTACCCTGTGGCTGACCATCCCGGTACTGGTTTTCTCCTTCAACCACAGCCCGGCCATCTCCAGCTTCTCCCTGGCCCAGCGCCGCGACCACGGTGATCAGGCGGTCGAGAAGGCCGATGCCATCCTCAAGCGTACCGCCATGGTGCTGCTGGGCTTCGTGATGTTCTTCGTCTTCTCTTGCGTCATGAGCCTGACTCCGGCTCAGCTGGCAGAAGCCAAGGCTCAGAACATCGCCGTGCTCTCCTATCTGGCCAACCAGCATGCCAGCCCCATCATCTCCTACTTCGGTCCGCTGGTTGCGTTCGTGGCCATCGTATCCTCCTTCTTCGGCCACTATCTGGGTGCCCGTGAAGGTCTGAAGGGGATGATCGTGCAGAACATGCGCAAGTCAGGCAAAGAGCCGAACGCCAAGAAAGTCGAGATGTTCATCATCGCCTTCTTCATCCTGACCCTGTGGGGCACTGCCATTGCCAACCCCTCCATCCTGGGCATGATTGAATCCTTGGGCGGCCCGATCATCGCCACCATCCTGTTCATCATGCCGATGTACGCTATCAAGCGCGTACCGGCCATGGCGAAGTATCAGGGTCATATCAGCAACGTATTTGTCGCTGTGATGGGGATGATCGCCATCTCCGCCATCCTCTATCAGCTGGTCGGTTAATCCCCCAGCTGCCACTGATAGCAAAAAGCCAGCCGAATAGTCGGCTGGCTTTTTTATCTCTGCAATCTGTGCCACCGCGATTACCCTGCTCTCTCCTTATTTCTCCCTTTGTTGGATATCTGTATGCTCACCAGCGCCATGGCAGAGCACATCGGGTATCAACATGACCCCCCTGCCTGCAGCTCAATATCCTCAACACGTTTACTCCCCCTCACCAAACCATGACGGCGTGTCTGATAGGACGGGTTTATTTGCCGCAGCCAGCCACCTCCATTCTTCTGTGATGCTGTGATGCTGTGATGCTGTGATGCTGTGATGCTGTGATGCTGTGATTATCCTGAAGATCTGGGGTAAGCCATAGCAATCGGCTGTTAGCAGAGCAGACAAATGTGTGTGACTCACAACAGAGGGAGTAAGCACAACTCGAAGGGATAAAGATAAGGCAGAGCCCTGGACAAGGGCGACAGAATGTCTGGCACATCAGTCAATGAGATTGCTCAAAGAGGAAAAGAGAGCAAAGCCGACAATAAAAAGCGCCCTCCGAAGAGGGCGCAAGTGTGTTACGAAACTGACCGTTACGAGATCAGGCTTCGCGGCTCGGTACCGGGGCCACATCCAGCAGGGTTTCATCTTCGGCCATGCAAGCAGCGGCGGTGAACAGCACGTCGGTGGAGCTGTTCAGTGCTGTCTCAGCAGAATCCTGCAACACGCCGATGATAAAGCCGACAGCAACCACCTGCATGGCGATGTCGTTGCTGATGCCAAACAGGCTGCAGGCCAGCGGGATCAGCAGCAAAGAGCCACCGGCGACACCGGATGCGCCACAGGCACTGACGGTGGCGACCACGGAAAGCAGAATGGCCGTTGCCATGTCCACTTCCATCCCCAGGGTATGTACCGCCGCCATGGCCAGCACTGTGATGGTGATGGCCGCACCCGCCATGTTGATGGTGGCACCCAGCGGGATGGAGACAGCGTAGGTATCTTTGGGCAGGCGCAGTTTTTCACACAGCGCCATGTTGACCGGGATGTTGGCGGCAGAGCTGCGGGTAAAGAAGGCGGTCACACCGCTCTCTTTGAGGCAAGTCAGCACCAGCGGATAGGGGTTGCGCTTGATCTTCCAGAAGACGATCAACGGGTTGACCACAAAGGCGATAAACAGCATGCAGCCGATCAGCACCACCAGCAGTTGGGCATAGCCAAACAGGGCGTCAAAGCCGGTCTCTGCCAGCGTGGAGGCAACCAGACCCAGGATCCCGAGCGGGGCACAGCGGATCACCGCTTTCACGATGGCGGAGACACCGTGAGACAGGTCAGTGATCAGCGCCTTGGTGCTCTCGTTGGCATGGCGCATGGCGATACCCAGACCGATGGCCCACGCCAGGATCCCGATATAGTTGGCATCCATCAACGCCTTGACCGGGTTGGTCACCACGTTGAACAGCAGGGTCTGCAGCACCTCGGTGATCCCGCCGGGCGGGGTGATCTCGGCAGTATTGGCCACCAGATGGAGGTTGGAGGGGAACAGGAAGCTGGCAATCACCGCGACCACGGCCGCAGAGAAGGTACCAAACAGGTAGAGCGCCAGCAGCGGGCGAATATTGGTCTTCTGACCCTGCTTGTGACCAATGATGGCCGCCATCACCAGTACGAATACCAGCAGCGGGGCTACTGCTTTCAGTGCGCCAACAAACAGACTGCCGAGCAGACCTGCCGTTTTCGCCCACTCGGGCGCAAACAGTGCCAGCAAGATACCAAATACCAGACCAACCAGGATCTGGCTGACCAGACTGGTGCTATTGACCAGCCGAAGGAGGGGGTGTTGTTGTGTCATCAAAAAAGTCCCTAAGCACCGTAGTGCATGAATCATGAGTCCTGTCTGCAACCACTCATCGGGAGACCCCTGTCGCCCGAATGTGGTGTCTGTGGCAAGCCTTCTGTCGGGCCGATCCGCCAGTCACCGGATTGCATGACGGAATATCCCATTCGCCATCTTTTTTTTCCAGAGACTCACCAAAAAATATCCCGTTTCCATCACAAAAAACCGCAACAAAACATTAACCACAGCGCAACCACCCATTTTTGTACGTTTTATCGACACTCTCTGCCCTTACCCTGACGACCATTCCTGTGCCCCCCGTGACCGTGTCGCTGTGCTATCATCCCCCATTTGCCGCGGAGCCTTGCCATGATCCCATCCCTGCTCAACCAATATTTTGGTTTCTCCGCACTCAGGCCAGGTCAGGAAGCGGTGATCAGCCGGGTGCTGGCAGGTCAGAGTGCCGCCGCTATCTTTCCCACCGGCTCCGGCAAGTCGCTCTGTTATCAACTGCCGGCCCTCGCCCTGCCTCACCTGACCCTGGTGATCTCGCCGCTGCTGGCGCTGATGCACGATCAGCTCGCCTTCCTTAAAAGCAAGGGAATAAGCGCCGCCACCCTCGACTCGAGCCAGAGCCCGGAGGAGAGCCGACGAGTGATGCAGCAGGCGCTGGATGGCCAGCTCAAGATCCTGATGATCTCGGTGGAGCGACTCAAGAATGAGCGTTTTCGCCGCTTTATCCAGCAAGTACCGCTCTCGCTGCTGGTCGTCGATGAGGCGCACTGTATCTCGGAGTGGGGCCACAACTTTCGACCCGACTACCTCAAGCTGCCGAGTTATCGCCATGACCTGAAAATCCCGCAGGTGTTGCTGCTCACCGCCACCGCCACACCGGCGGTAATTCAGGATATGCAGACCAAATTCGGCATCGCGCCGGAGGGGGTCGTGGTCACCGGTTTCTACCGCCCCAATCTTGATCTGGCGGTCATTCCCCTGGCGCCCGATGCGCGGGATAGCTGGCTCGCAAAGGAGTTGGCCAACGATCCGGCGGCCCCCACCATCGTCTACGTCACCTTGCAACACACCGCAGAAGCCTGTGCCGAACAACTCATTAGAGAAGGGATCAACGCCCGCGCTTATCATGCCGGACTCGACTCGGCGCTGCGCAGTCAGATCCAGCACGACTTCATGGTGGGCAAGGTGGATTGCATCGTCGCCACCATCGCCTTTGGCATGGGGATCGACAAAGCGGATATCCGGCGGGTCATTCACTACGATCTGCCCAAATCCATCGAGAACTACAGCCAGGAGATTGGCCGCGCCGGACGAGATGGCCAGCCATCGCGCTGTATCGTGCTGGCCAACCAGAGCCAGCTGCCGGTGCTGGAGAACTTCGTCTACGGCGATACGCCGGATTTGAGTGCCATCCTCCAGCTCCTTGCCCTCATCAAGCAGAGTGGGAGCGAGTGGGAATTCACCCTGCTGCGCCTCTCCAACGACACCAATATTCGCCAGTTGCCCCTTAAGACCCTGCTGGTCTATCTGGAGATGGCAGGCATCATCATCCCGGCCTACAGCTACTACGCCGACTACCGCTTCAAGTTTGTGCTGGATAAAGGCGAGATAGTGAGTCGCTTCAATCCGGATCGCCGCCAGTTTCTGGAGCAACTGTTCGCCTGCGCCCCGCAAGCCCGCAGTTGGTGCACCATGGACTTTGACGCCCTCTGGCAGGGCTATCAGGGAGAGCGACAGCGGGCCGTTGCGGCGCTCGACTACCTGCAGCAGCAAGGCTGGATCGAGCTTGAAAGCAAACAGATGACCGAGGTCTACCGGATCACCCGTCAGGGGTGGGACTGCGAGCAGGAGGCTAACGCGCTCCATGCGCTCTTCTTGCAAAAAGAACAGAGTGAGCTGGCCAGACTGCAAGCCATGCTCGACTTTTTCACCTCAAGTGAGTGCCTGAGCCACCGCCTCGCCCGCTATTTTGCCGATGAGGTGGCGCCGGTTCATTGTGGCCACTGTTCGGTTTGTCGCGGCGAGGTGGCGCATCTCCCGTCCCTGCCCTCACTGACCATGCCAAACGAGGCGGGGATCCGCGCCTGGTGCGATCCGCTGATTGCCAAGACAGGTTCGGTGGATGCTCGTGTTCTGGCCCGTTTCCTGTGCGGCATCACCACACCGCTGACCAGCCGGGTCAAAGCCAAATCGCTGGCGGGAGCAGGCCAGTTGGCCGCGCACCCGTTTGCAAGCGTCCTGGCGGCAGTGCAACAAGCCTACCCTTGCTAGATGAGTGCTGGCGGCGTCAATAGCCACCAGCAGAAACAAGCGTTTACAGACGCAGAAAAAGAAGACCCTCGCGGTTGCGAGGGTCAAGCCAACGGAAACGTGCTTAAACAGAGCTTGGTGAGGCAACAGTCAACTCTCTTGCTAAAGCGTCTTGCTGCTCACACATCGCCAATCTAGGGCACTCAAAATGTAGCGTCAATGTAAAAATTAGAGCCAAAACTCCAAACAAAGTGATTTACGTTGACGTACACGTAATGACGTTTTCATTCATAACCCCGCTAACCCGCAGCCCCATTGCCTTTCGTCAAACCCCTTAATCTTTTCGCAATAAGTTCCCTGTTTCCCATAAACATTTATTTTTTATGTCTTTGACATTTACCTCACTATCGTGGCAAAAATAATTTAACAGTCAGTAACATAGCGGTGTTGTTGACTGACCCTCCCCGCACAAGGATCGGGCAGGTTTCTTCAGAATTTAACCTATCAACCGTGATGGATTACTGGAGTCTGTTGACTAGGCTTTAAAAGCGCACAACACAAAAGCAGTCATCCACTTTTTTCAGGGTAAGCGACTATAACGAGGGCAAAGTTATGGGCATATTCGAGCATTACCAACAGCGATATGAAAAAGCGAGAGAAGAGGAATATACCATCCAGGAGTTCCTGGATATGTGTAAGCAGGACAAAGCCTGCTACGCCTCCGCAGCCGAACGTCTGCTGACCGCCATTGGTGAGCCGGAGATGGTAGACACCTCAGCCAACCCCAGACTGAGCCGGCTTTTCTCCAACCGCGTCGTGGCACGCTATCCGGCATTCAAAGACTTCTACGGCATGGAAGAGGCGATCGAGCAGATTGTCTCCTACCTCAAACACTCCGCCCAGGGGCTGGAGGAGAAGAAACAGATCCTCTATCTGTTGGGCCCTGTTGGCGGCGGTAAATCCTCGCTGGCAGAAAAACTCAAATCCCTGATGCAGAAGGTGCCCATCTATCGCATCAAGGGCTCACCGGTCAACGATCACCCCTTCTGTCTGTTTGACATCGAAGAGGATGGCGAAATCCTGGAAAAAGAGTACGGCATTCCGCGCCGTTATCTGCGCCCCATCATGTCGCCCTGGGTTGCCAAGCGCCTGCACGAGTTTGGCGGCGACATCACCAAGTTCAAGGTGGAGAAGGTCAACCCCTCCATCCTCGATCAAATCGCCATCGCCAAGACTGAACCCGGTGATGACAACAACCAGGACATATCCTCACTGGTCGGCAAGGTCGATATCCGCATGCTGGAGCACTTCGCCCAAGATGACGCCGATGCCTACTCCTACTCCGGTGCACTGTGTAAAGCAAACCAGGGGGTGATGGAGTTTGTGGAGATGTTCAAAGCGCCCATCAAGGTGCTGCACCCTCTGCTTACTGCAACTCAGGAGGGGAACTACAACGGTACAGAAGGGCTCTCAGCCCTCCCCTTTGACGGCATCTTGCTGGCTCACTCCAACGAATCCGAGTGGCAGCAGTTCCGCAACAACAAGAACAACGAGGCCTTCCTCGACCGGGTCTACATCGTCAAGGTGCCTTACTGCCTGCGCGTCTCCGAAGAAGTGAAGATCTACGAGAAGCTGCTGGTCAACAGCGAGCTGACCGAGGCCAAGTGCGCCCCGGGTACCCTCGAGTTGCTGGGCCAGTTCTCGGTGTTGTCACGGCTGAAAGAGCCGGAAAACTCCAGCATCTACTCCAAGATGCGGGTCTATGATGGCGAAAGCCTGAAAGACACAGATCCCAAGGCGAAGAGCTATCAGGAGTATCGCGACTACGCCGGTGTGGACGAGGGGATGAATGGTCTTTCTACCCGTTTTGCGTTCAAGATCCTCTCCCGCGTCTTCAACTTCGACCACGCGGAAGTGGCCGCCAACCCGGTGCACCTCTTCTATGTACTGGAGCAGCAGATCGAGCGCGAGCAGTTCCCGCAAGAGCTGCACGATCGCTACCTTGAGTTCATCAAGGGCTATCTGACCCCGCGCTATGTGGAGTTCATCGGCAAGGAGATCCAGACCGCCTATCTCGAGTCCTACTCCGAGTACGGTCAGAACATCTTCGATCGCTACGTCACCTACGCCGACTTCTGGATCCAGGATCAGGAGTACCGTGACCCCGAAACCGGCCAGCTGTTTGACAGAGCGTCCCTCAACAGCGAGCTGGAGAAAATTGAAAAACCTGCCGGGATCAGCAACCCGAAAGATTTCCGCAACGAAATCGTCAACTTCGTGCTGCGTGCCCGGGCCAACAATGCAGGCCGTAACCCCAACTGGACCAGTTACGAGAAGCTGCGCACCGTGATCGAGAAGAAGATGTTCTCCAACACGGAAGAGCTGCTGCCGGTTATCTCCTTCAACAGCAAAACCTCGGCCGAGGAGCAGAAGAAGCACGATAACTTTGTCGAACGGATGATGGAGAAAGGCTACACCCGTAAACAGGTGCGACTGCTCTCCGAATGGTATCTCAGGGTACGCAAGTCATCCTGACCCTGACTGTTCAAGGGGGAGTTATGGCGCATTTTATCGACCGCAGGCTCAACGGCAAAAACAAAAGCGCTGTCAATCGGCAGCGCTTCATCCGCCGCTACAAGAAGCAGATAAAACAAGCGGTCTCGGATGCTGTCTCCAAGCGCAGCATTCAGGACGTAGACAAGGGCGAGAGCATCAGCATCCCGACCAAGGATATCGGCGAGCCCCATTTTCATCAGGGGCACGGCGGTAAACGGGAGATGGTGCATCCCGGCAATGATCAGTTCGTCTCCGGCGACAAGATTGACCGTCCCAAAGGAGGGGGCGGCGGACAGGGTTCCGGCGAGGGACAGGCATCCAATCAGGGTGAAGGAGCCGATGATTTCGTGTTCCAGATCTCCAAGGATGAGTATCTCGATCTGCTTTTTGAAGATCTGGAGCTGCCCAGGCTGCAGAAAACCCAGCTCAACCAGCTGATGGAGGTGAAAACCTATCGGGCTGGCTACACCTCAAACGGGGTGCCCGCCAACATCAACGTGGTGCGTTCCCTGCAAAATTCGCTGGCGCGGCGCATGGCGCTGCAAGCGGGCAAGAAACGCCAACTGCACGAACTGGAAGAGCGGCTGGCTCTGCTGGCCACCGATCCCAACGAGCACTTTGCAGAAATCGCCCTGCTCGAGAAGGAGATCAGGGAGCTGAAACGACGGATCGATGCGGTGCCGTTTATCGACACCTTCGATCTCAAATTCAACAACTTTGTCAAACGGCCCGTCCCTTCCAGTCAGGCTGTGATGTTCTGTCTAATGGACGTATCGGGCTCCATGGATCAGGCCACCAAGGAGATGGCCAAGCGTTTCTATATCCTGCTCTATCTGTTCCTGAGCCGGACCTACAAGAACGTCGAGGTGGTCTATATCCGCCACCATACCCAGGCCAAGGAGGTGGACGAGCACGAGTTCTTCTACTCCCAGGAGACTGGCGGCACCATCGTTTCCAGTGCGCTCAAAATGATGAATGACATCATCAACGAGCGTTACCCGGCCAACCAGTGGAACATCTATGCGGCGCAGGCGTCGGATGGTGACAACTGGGCCGATGACTCGCCGCAATGCAGGGAGATCCTGGCGCGGGACATCATGCCAAGGGTGCGGTACTACTCCTACATCGAGATCACTACCCGTGCCCACCAGACCCTGTGGCACGAATATGAGTCGGTAGCCAGCCAGTTCCCCCACTTTGCGATGGAGCACATTCGCAAGGTCGAGGATATCTATCCGGTGTTCCGCGAGCTGTTCAAGAAACAAGCGGCGTGAGGAGGTCACATGCTCGAAACAGAAAAACGTGTAGCGCCACTGGATGACGGACCAGACTGGAACTTCGATCTGCTGGAGACCTATCACCAGGAGATCGCCCGGGTCGCCCGTTTCTACAAACTGGACACCTACCCCAATCAGATCGAGGTGATCACCGCCGAGCAGATGATGGATGCCTACTCCAGCGTCGGCATGCCCATCGGCTATCAACACTGGTCGTTCGGCAAGCGCTTTATCCATACCGAGCGCAACTACAAGCGCGGCCAGATGGGGCTGGCCTACGAGATCGTCATCAACTCGGATCCCTGCATCGCCTACTTGATGGAGGAGAACACCATGCCGATGCAGGCGCTGGTGATGGCACACGCCTGCTACGGTCACAACTCCTTCTTCAAAAACAACTACCTGTTCAAGGCCTGGACCGATGCCTCCTCCATCATCGACTACCTGTTGTTCGCCAAGAACTACATCACCCAGTGTGAAGAGAAGCATGGCATCGAGGCGGTGGAACAGCTGCTCGACTCCTGCCATGCCCTGATGAACTTCGGGGTGGATCGCTACAAACGTCCCCAGAAGATCTCCATGGCCGAGGAAAAGCGGCGTCAGAAGGCACGGGAAGATTATCTGCAGACTCAGGTCAACGAGCTGTGGCGTACCCTACCCAAGCAGCATAAAGCGGCAGGGGTGGAGGACAGACGCTACCCCGCCGAACCTCAGGAGAACATTCTCTATTTCATCGAGAAGAATGCCCCCTTGCTGGAGCCCTGGCAGCGCGAGATAGTGCGCATCGTGCGCAAGATCAGTCAGTATTTCTATCCGCAAAAGCAGACCCAGGTGATGAACGAGGGGTGGGCTACCTTCTGGCACTACACCATCCTCAATCACCTCTATGACGAGGGCAAGTTGAGCGATCGCTTCATGATGGAGGTGCTGCACAGCCACACCAATGTGGTCTATCAACCGGCTTACAACAGTCGCTACTACTCGGGGATCAACCCCTATGCGCTGGGGTTTGCCATGTTTACCGACCTGCGCCGCATCTGCGAGAACCCGACCGAGGAAGATAGATACTGGTTCCCCGACTATGCCGGCAGCAACTGGGTCGAAACCCTCCACTTTGCTATGCAGAACTTCAAGGACGAGAGCTTTATCAGCCAGTTCTTAAGCCCGAAAGTGATGCGGGATATGAAGCTGTTCGCCATTGATGACGACGATCTGAAGAACTACATCAAGGTCTCGGCCATCCACAATGACGAGGGTTACCGTCAGGTACGCAACACCCTGTCAGCTCAATACAATCTCAGCAATCTGGAGCCAAATATTCAGGTCTACAACGTGGCGGTGAAGGGAGATCGTTCCCTCACCCTGCGTTATGTGCCCCACAACCGCATACCCCTTGGCGACTCACGCCATGAGGTGCTCAAACACCTGCATCAGCTGTGGGGATTCGATGTGGTGCTGGAGCAGGACAACGGTGAACTGCCACCCGATATTATCGGCCGCTGCCCGGAGCGCAAACCTGGGATCTGAGCCGCGATCAGATATATCTACGGCCCACTTCGGTGGGCCGTTTTTTAATCGGTTGCTTCTGCCAGCATGAGCGCAGCCCAAGCCGTACAACCCGAACAAACCACAACATAGAAAGAGGCCCGCACTGTATGCGGGCCTCTTTGCCTTGCGGTCACTCTGCTGCGATTATCAGTAGAAGGTCTGCTGCTCTGCGGCCATCGCCTTGAGGCGGGCACAGGGAGCAAACCGGTCGCCGTGGCGCTTCTGGTAATACTCCAGACGACCAACCAGATGATCGATCCCGAGCGTGTCCATGTAGCGGAACGGACCACCAAGGAAAGGCGGGAAACCGATGCCGAAGATGGCGCCGATATCGCCATCACGGGCCGAGGCCACCACTCCGCTATCCAGCGCCATGGCGGCTTCGTTGAGCATCAGCAATACGCAGCGTTCGGCGATCTCCTGACGGGCCAGCTTGGCGGAAGGTTTGATCCCAAGCACGCCATAGACACTCTCGTCCACCGTCTTCTTGCCCTCTTTGCCGGTCAGCTTGTTACGCGGTGCTGCCTTGCCATAGAGGTAGAAGCCTTTGCCATTCTTGCGCCCCTTGCGATCATTTTGCAGCAGTTTGTCGAACGCCTTGGGCGCCTGGAACTGCTCGCCGCCCAGTTCTTTTTCGAGAATAGGGGAGATCTTGGCCCCTACATCGATCCCCACCTCGTCCAGCAAGGTGATGGGGCCAACCGGGAAACCAAAGTCCAGCAGTGCGCTATCCAGCACCTCCACCGGCTCCCCTTCCAGTACCAGTCTTGCCGCCTCATTCATGTAGGGCGCCAGGATGCGGTTGACGTAGAAACCTGCTTCGTCCTTCACCACGATGGGCGTTTTGCCCTGGGCGCGGGCAAAAGCCAGGGTGGTGGCGACCGTCTCGGCACTGGTGCCAGCGTGGGGGATGATCTCCGCCAGCGGCATCTTGTCCACCGGGCTGAAATAGTGCAGCCCCACGACTCGCTCTGGGTGCGCCGCCTCTGCCGCAATCTGGTTGATGGGCAAGGAAGAGGTATTGGAGGCAAACACTGTGTGTTCACCGCACTCACGCTCTACGTCTTTCACCATCTGGTGTTTGAGCGCGAGATCTTCAAACACCGCCTCCACCACCATGTCGACCCGGTGGAAACCGGAGTAATCGAGGGTGCCGGTCAACAGGCTCATCTGCTTTTCCAGCTCGCTGCGCAGAATGTGACGACGCTTGAGCTTCTTGGCCAGAATGTCATAGCTGTAGCGCATGGCATTGCCGATGCCACTACTTGCCACATCCTTGATCCGCACCGGCACGCCCGCCTTGGTAGCTGTGACGAACGCAATGCCGCCCCCCATCAGACCACCGCCCAGCACGGCGGCATGGGCCACCTTGCGCGGCTCGGCCCCCTGATAGGTGACCTCTTTCTTCATCTCGGTGGTGGCAAAGAAGATGGAACGCAGGGCCGCAGACTCGGCTGTCATCACCAGCTCGCCAAAGTGGCGGCATTCAGCGGCCAGACCGGCTTTCATCCCCTCCTCCACGCCTATGCGCACCACCTCGAGGATCCGCTCCGGCGCCGGGTAGTTGCCACGGGTCTTGGCTTTCACCCCCTTGCTGGCTTGATCGAACAGCACCTTGCGACCCAGCTTGTTGGTCTCCAGCACCTTGCCCTGCAGATCCCGTTTCAACTGATGGTGCGGTTTGCCCTTCTTGGCCAGCTTGATGGCGGCATCCAGCAAAATGGACGGCGGCACCACATCGTCCACCAGCCCCAATTTCTTGGCTTGTTTGGCCCGCACCTGCTTGCCGGTCAGCATCAGATCCAGCGCCTTGGCCACCCCGATAAGACGCGGCAGACGCTGGGTACCGCCAGAGCCCGGCAGCAGGCCAAGCTGCACTTCCGGCAATCCCAGCACAGATTTGCCGTGATCGGTCACCACACGGCCATGACAGGCCAGCGCCAGCTCCAACCCGCCACCGAGGCAGGGACCATGAATGGCGGCGATCACCGGAATGGTCAGCCCCTCGATCTCGGCAAAGATCTCCTGCCCTTCTCGTGACAGGGTCTCGGCATCCTTGGCACTGGTGCAGGCGGCCAGCATGGTGATATCAGCACCAGCGATGAAGGAGTCCTTTTTGCCGGAGGTGATCACCAGCCCGATCAAATCCTTGTTGCGTTTTACCTCGTCCAGTACGGAGCGGATCTCCTCGACAAAGGCGGCTTTCAGGGTATTCATGCTCTCGCCCGGCACATCCATGGTGAGGATGCCGATGCCATCTTTACGAACATCAAGGGAAAAAGTCTTAGCGCTCATCATTCAACCTCCAACACCATAGCCACGCCCAATCCACCCGCCGCACAGGCGGTGTTGAGCCCCAGTCCCCCACCGCGACGACGCAGCTCATGCAAGGTCTGGGTGATCATCCGCGCACCGGTCGCGGCAAAGGGGTGGCCATAGGCCAGCGAACCGCCGAGGACGTTGAACTTCTCCATGTCTACCTCGCCGATGGCCTGATCGCGGCCCAGCTTGTCACGGGCAAACTCGTGGCTGGCAAACATCTTGAGGTTGGCCAGGGTCTGGGCGGCAAAGGCTTCGTGCATGTCGATCAGAGTCAGATCGCTGAGCGTGATGCCGGCTCTGTCCAGCGCCAACGGCGTGGCGTAGGAGGGCCCCATCAGCATGTCTTGCCAGACATCAATGGCCGAGAAGGCGAAGCTGCGGATATAACCAAGCGGCTCGAGGCCCAGCTCTTTCGCCCGACCTTCCCGCATCAGCAACACGGCAGCGGCGCCATCGGTCAGCGGCGTGGCGTTGGCTGCAGTGACTGTGCCATGAACCCGGTCAAACACCGGTTTGAGCTTGGCGTAGCTCGCGAGATCCGAGCTTTCACGGATATTGTTGTCCCGCTCGAGCGGCGACTTGTAGGGCGGTACATGAGCGGTAAACACCTCGCCGCTGAGCTTGCCATCAGCCCAAGCCTGCGCGGCCAGGGTGTGGGAGCGATGAGCCAGCGCATCTTGCGCCTCGCGGCTGATCTGGTGACTCTTGGCCATCTGCTCAGCGGTCTGCCCCATGGAGAGACCGGTCGAATATTCAGCCACAGCAGGCGGCACCGGCAGCAGGTCCTTGATCCGCAACTGGCGCAAAATGTTGAAGCGCTGCTGCAGATTGCGCGCCTTGTTGAGATCCACCAGGGCGCGGGCCAGCTTCTTGCTCACCCCGATAGGCAGCACGGAGGAGGAGTCAGCACCGCCGGCGATGGCGATGTCTACGGTACCGGCCATGATGGATTCGGTGACGTTGGCCACCGCCTGAAAACTGGTGGCGCAAGCGCGGGAGACGCTATAGGCATCGGTATTGACGCTCATGCCGGTACCGAGCACGATCTCGCGGGCAATGTTGGGGGCTTCCGGCATCTGAACCACCTGACCAAACACCAGCTGGTCGATAAGCTTGGGATCGAGATCGGTACGGGCGAGCATCTCGCTCACCACCAGTTTGCCGAGATCGACTGCAGGCACGCCATGAAAGGCGGTAGCCTGCTTGGCAAAGGGGGTACGCAGCCCCGCCACGACGGCAATCCGTTCGCCCTGGCGAGTCGTCAGTTTCAATGGCTGTTTCATCCTGGCTCCTTGGTTTGAAAGGCAGAGGTCTGACCTCATTGCGCCACATCTTAACAATCCAATCACAAGTTTCATACAGCTGATTGAAACTAAATTAAGCACGGCAAGGCCCCTTTGCTCGCCCTTGGGGAGCAACTGGAGTATAAAAAGATCAACTTCCATAAAAACAACGGGTTTATCGCATGGCAGCGGCCGAGTTCAGAGCACTTAGGGACTATCTTGGCAGTCAGATCCTGGGGCAGGAGGAGCTAATAGAAGGGCTCCTGATTGCCCTGTTATGTGAAGGACATGTGTTAATCGAAGGGGCCCCCGGTCTTGCCAAAACCCGCGCCGTCAAGGCGCTCGCTGGCGCCGTCGAGGGACGCTTTGCCCGTATCCAGTTTACCCCCGACCTGCTTCCCGCCGATCTCACCGGCAGCGAGGTGTTTCACCCGCAGGATGCCAGTTTTGTATTCCAGCCCGGCCCCCTCTTCAACCATCTGGTGCTGGCGGACGAGATCAACCGGGCACCGGCCAAGGTGCAATCAGCGCTACTTGAAGCCATGGCCGAACACCAGATCACCGTGGGCAAAAAGAGCTGGCGGCTGCCACCTCTCTTTATGGTGGCCGCCACCCAGAACCCCATCGAACAGGAGGGAACCTATCCCCTGCCGGAGGCCCAGCTCGACCGATTTCTGCTCAAGCTGATGGTGGATTACCCGAGCCCCACGATGGAGCTCGCCATCTTGCAGCTCAATGCCGGTGGCGAACAGCTTGGCGCAGCGCCAGTGACCCTGAGCCAGGCCGCCTTGCAAGGTGCTCGCAGCGAAGTGCTGGCGACCAGCATGCAGAGCAGGCTTGAACACTATCTGGTGGAGCTGGTCTGCGCCACCCGCCCGGGCAGCGGCCTTTGCCCTGCCCTCGAGCCATTGATTGCCGTGGGGGCCAGCCCTCGGGCTACGCTGGGGCTGGCTCGCTCCGCCCGCGCCCGAGCCTGGCTTGCCGGACGTGATTATGTGCTGCCGGAAGATATTCAGCTGCAAGCCTATCCGGTGCTGCGCCATCGCCTTATCCCCAGCTATCAGGCACTGGCCGACAATCTGGATAACGATATCCTGATCGCCCAACTGCTGGATCAGGTGCCATGTCCCTAACTCCTGATCTACATCCCGATATCGCCCTGTCGCTGCCACGGCTGCTCAATATCCGGCTCTGGGCCAAGGCCAAGAAGCCACCTCACGCAGGCAGAAGCAGCAGCGAACGCGGCAAACCGGGCCGATCTCCCGGACTCACGTTTCGCGAGCTGCGCGCCTATCAGACTGGTGACGAGGTACGCCATATCGACTGGCGAGTGACCGCACGCCTCGGTCGTCCCTATACCCGCCTCTATCGCGAGGAGCTGGATCAGGCGCACTGGCTGCTGCTCGATCTCTCTCCCGCCATGTATTTCGGCTCCACACTGCAGCTCAAGGCGCGTCTGGGGTGCGAGCTGGCAGCAGCCTTGATCTGGCAAGGGGAGAAGCAGCACAACACCCTGATCTGCCACGGGCTTATCTCCCATCACCAGAGCCAGCGCGGCAGCGTGCTGCCCCTGCTCGAATCCCTCTGCCATCACTATCAGCAAGGGCTGGCCCGCCGGGCGCTTTCTCACTCTCTGGCCGACACCTTGTCCGGCGTGAAGCTGCCTCACGGTGCCAAGCTTACGATCATCACCGATCACAGACCCTGCGAGTCGGCGCTCTGTCAGCAATTGCAACTGCTCTCCCGTCGCCACGATATTCACTATTGGCAGATCCGTGACCCCCTCGAGGCTGCCCTTCCCTCTGATGGCCAACTGCCAGTGGCCATTGATCGGCCAGGGCAACACTATCAAGGCTGGCTGGATGGGGGCCATGCCGGTTTCTCCCGCCGCTACCAGCAAGCTGCCGAACAGCAACTGACCCACGGCAAGCAGTTGCTGTTGCCATTGGTGCAGCGCCTCTATCTGCTCGATAACGGCCAGACGCTGCAACAGCAGTGGCAGGAGGGGTTATGTCATCAGGGATGATCTCCCCCGCCGAACTCGACAGCGCCAGTCCCGCCTCCGAGGCCATCACTCCGCCGCTGGCCGCCCTGATGCGAGACATCCACCCGGGGCCAGATCTGATTGAACAGAGTCTTGATCCCAGGGTGCAGGCGCTATTGTGGCTATTGATCACAGCGTTATTGCTGCTGCTGATCGTCTTGATTGCCAAGAGGGTGATACGTTACCGCCGCTGGTGTCGTCAGCTGGAGGGAGATCCCGCACTGCTGGTGGCACGCATACAGGAGGCCCTGCGTCATGAAGCACTGCAACGCTGGCCCGAGGCGCGCCAGCTGCAGGGAGAGGCGTGGCTCGCCTTCGTCGATCGTCACGGCGGCAGCGATTTCAGCCAGTTCTCGTCTCACTGGAGCAGTTGGCTCTATGGCAGCCAGAACCCGACTCGCGAGCAGAGCGAACAGCTTCGGCAACATTATCGCCGCTGGGGTAAGAGCCTCTTCTTGCAACGCTATCCCCGCTTGAAGCGTAAAGCCGCGTGGAGGCAGCCATGATCCTGGCCTGGCCCTGGTTTGCGCTGGCGCTGGTGCTGCCCTTGCTGGTGCGCTTCGGCTTGCCACCCCTGCGCCGCGGTTATCTGGCTCATCCCGGGTTTGCGCTGCTGCGCCCTCAGGCCGGATTGCCGCTCTGGCGCGCCATGCTGCTCTGGTGCGCTCTTATTCTCGCCCTCTGCCGCCCCCAGTGGTGGGGGGAACCGGTTATCCAATATGAAGGGAGTCGGGATCTGCTGCTGGCAGTGGATCTGTCAGACAGTATGCGCACCCCTGATATGCTCGATAACGGCGAGCAGCAAGCTCGGTTGACGGCGGTGCGCCAGCAGATCAAAACGCTGATCGCCAAACGGGCCGGAGACAGGGTGGGCCTCATCGTCTTTGCCGATCACGCCTACCTGCTCTCTCCCCTCACTCAGGAGATCCCGGCGCTGTTGACCTTGAGCGACGAGCTCGATTTTGATCTGGTCGGCCGAACCACCGCCCTTGGCGAGGCGATCCAGCTGGCACGTCAGCATGGGGATCCTGGTCGCCCCACCGCCCTGCTGCTGGTCACTGATGGCCGCAATACCGCAGGCAATGCCGACCCGCTGCAGGAGGCCAAACTCGCCGCAGCGCAGGGAATACGGATCTACACGCTGGGGGTCGGGGCCGATCCCGATACCTTTATCCAACCCTATGATGAGGCAGGCAGCGGTCAGGCCGATCCCAGCAGCGAACTGGACGAACCGCTCCTGAAAGAGCTGGCAAAAACAGGACAGGGGCGCTATTTCAGGGCGCGAACCCAAAGCGATCTCGATGCCATCAATGCGACCCTCAATACCCTTGAACCTGCCCCCATACCGATTGCCCAGTACCAGCCGGTGATCGAGCTCTACCCCTGGCCGTTGGCACTGCTTTGTGGCTTGCTGCTTCTGCCATCAGGACACGGCAGACTGGAGTTTCGCATGGTGCGTAACTGGCTGGCACGAGGCGCGCGCAGATGGAGCTGATCTTGCTCCGCCCCCTGTGGCTGATCGCACTCATCCCCTGGCTCTGGCAAGGGTGGCACCGTCGTCGCCAGCCCCCGCTGCTCGCACCTGCGATGCAGGCTTATCTACTGCCAGCCTCACGTCCTCAGCGCCCCTGGCTCTGGCTGGCAACCCTGCCCGTCATTTTGGCCCTGAGCGGACCGGCACTGCGCGGTGAGCTGCAACAGCAGCCTGCAGCACCGCTAGATATCTGGCTACTGGACTTGTCACGCTCGATGACCGCCACCGATCTCAAACCGGATCGGGCAACCCGGGTCAGATGGCAGTTGCAGCAGCTGCTGAGCCACACCAAGGGTGAACGCATTGCGCTGATCCTCTACGCAGGCGATGCCTACCTCGCCATGCCGCCAACCCGAGATCATCAAGCCCTTTCGCTGCTACTGCCCGACTTGCGCCCCGATATCATGCCGCTGCAGGGCAGCAACCCGGCACGGGCGGTGGAACTTGCCATGAAGCTGCTGGCCCCTGGAGAACAAGCGCGTCTGCTGCTGATCACCGACGACCTCACCCAGAATCAGATGACCCAAATCGCCGCCCTGTGGCCCTGCCAGCAACGCCTTCTTTGCCGCGACACCCAGTCGGCACGCCTCGATATTCTGCTTGCCAACAGCGGTCAACCGGCCCCCATGCCCGCCATTCCGGCCAATGAGTTGGGGTTTGCCACCCGCATGCCCGCGCAGTTGCCCGCTCCCAATAGTCAGGCCATTGCCGCACTGGCCAATCGCCTCGGCGGTGAGCTGCAATGGCTTGGTAGCGATGTCCCCCACTTTGCTCCCCTCCCCACCACGACCTCGGCCCTCACCCCGGCACCACTGGATCTTGGCCCCTGGTTGCTAATCCCCTTGTTACCGCTCGCCTTGCTGGCCAGAGTCGGCGCCCGGTTGATGGTGGCGCTGATGTTGGGGTGGCAGCTGCTTGCGCCGCAAGATCTGCAAGCAGCAGAGAAGGGAGATCTGCAAGCGATGCAGGCTTATCAAGAGGGGGATTTTCAGCGGGCTGCCCGCACCTTCAACGATCCAGTCTGGCGCGGCAACGCCTGGTATCGAGCTGGTGCCTACCGGCAAGCCATCGCAGCCTATCAAGAAGTGACGAGCGCCACCGCCCACTACAACCGCGGCAATGCCCTGCTGCAACTGGGGGAGTTTGCCGCAGCCAAAGAGGCCTATCTGGCCGCTCTGGCACTTGAACCCGGCCATGAAGATGCGCTCTATAATCTCTCTCTGTTGCAAGGCACAGCGGCGGCCGCTCCCGATACCAGCAACAGCAAGCAACCCAAGCCATCGGCTGAACAGCAGGCAGCAGCAATGCCCCTGCCCCCCTCTCCCCCGGTGTTGCTGCTGGAGCAGCGACTGCGTAAAGAGGCGCTGCGCCGGGATCTGATCAAGGTGGAGGAGCCCTGGTGACGCGGGCAGGATGGGGGCTGTTGCTCGCACTCGCGAGTCCACTTTGCTGGGCCCTGCCCCCACGGGCAGAGCTGCTGCCGGGGGCCGACCCCAACGATTGGCTACTGATCATCGAAGCGGATGGCGAGCGCCAGAGCAGCGAACTGGAGATCACCCCCCTACTGCGCCAGTTTGCAGTGGGCAGAGTGACCATGAGCCGGGTCACCACCCCGGTACAACAACTGACTCGCTGGCAGATCCCGCTGCACCAGAGCGACTCACCCGCTAATACAAAGGTGGTGATTGCCCCGCTCAAGCTGGGAAATGAGTTCACTCCCTCGCTCACCCTGCCATTGAGAGAGGTGAAAACAGCGGCGCTGCCGCAACCCGCAGCCCCCTCGCCCCTCGAGATGCAGGCCCGCCTTGAGCATCAGGGCCCGCTCTATCCCGGCCAGCCGGTGATCTACCGGCTGACACTTTGGCTGCCCACCAGTATGCAAAACCCGGCGCTGAGCGAGCTTAGCTCTGCCCACTTCACCATCCGTCGCCTCGGTAGCGACGAGTGGATCGCCCCCGTTCAGGCAGGTCTACCTGGTCGGCTCACCCGCAGCTGGCTCGTTCAGGCAAAAGCGCCGGGACTCTGGTACCTCGACTCGCCCCGCTTGCAAGGGCAGCTCACGCAGCAAGGGGGAAAAGCGCAAAAACTCTCGGCCCGTGCGGCACCACTCGAGGTTCGAGTCGACAAGGCCCCCGCCACGCCGGTGGCCACACGGCTGACCCTGAGTCAACGGTTTGAACCGGCCACCAAGGGGGAAGTGGGTGAACCGCTGATCCGGATCCTCACCCTGACCATGGAAAATGGTGACAGTGCCCAGATACAGCTTGCCCCCTTGATGGCCCATCAACTGCCAGGCGGCATACAGGCACATCCCGATGGCGAGCAACAGCAGGAGCGTTACCGTGATGGCAAGCTGCTGTTTGAGCGACAGTGGCGCCAGACTCTGGTCGCGGAGCAGAGCGGCGACTATCAGCTGCCCCCCATTGATCTGCCCTGGTTTAATACCCAAAGCGGCCGGATTGAGCAGGTCAGCCTCCCTGCCATCACGCTGACATTTCAGGCAACAACAAATCGGCATCCTGATCAGCAGACATCGCAGATGGTACTGCGAGAGAGCCTTTGGTGGGTCGTGCTGGCCGTGGCGCTGCGTACGCTATGGCGCCACTGGCCCCGCTGGCGCGCCTTCTATCAACTGCAACGTGCCCTTGCCCAACACCAGCCGGATGCCAGTCGCAAGGCACTGATCCGATGGGCGACCTTGCGCTGGCAGGTCTCCTATTATCAATTAGGCCAGTTGCCCGACGCTGGGCATAATCGGCTCGGCAACGCGCTCACCGCACTCGAGCGAGCCTGTTTTGCACGGCCCTCTTCTGGCCCGCCCATCGAGTGGCGCGCTCTGGCGCGTACCCTCAGGGCTGATGAAACGGCCGGTATTGCGCATCTGATTTACCTGCTGGCGCACGGGAGTTCCCGCTCCCGCCGCCACGCCCCCTGACAAGGATTGCCCAATGGCACTGCTGTTTTTTAGAAAAAAACGTGCTCAGCAGCATATTGGTGGAAATGATCCGGCCACTTCGCCGGTCTCTGATCCCATGGCTGACAAACAAACCAAATTTGAAGCACTGGTTCATGCGCTGCATGGCGATCTCTACCGGTATGCCTACTGGCTGACCCGGGATCCCAACGTAGCGGAAGATCTGGTGCAAGAGACCTTTCTGCGTGCCTGGAAGGCTATCGACACCCTGCAGGATGACAAGGCGGCCAAAGGGTGGCTGATCACCATCCTCAGACGGGAAAACGCCCGCCGCTTTGAACGCAAACAGCTGGAGCTGATTGATTTCGACGATCACCCTCAACCCCAGCACGATGCGCTGCACAGCGAACAGGAGATGGAGAACGAGTGGTTGCACCGTCACATCGCCCGGTTGCCCGAGGAGTATCAGGAGCCACTGCTGCTGCAAGTCGTGGGAGGATTCAGTGGTGAGGAGATTGCCGGGATGCTCGGCCTCAACAAGAACACCGTCATGACCCGACTGTTTCGCGCCCGCAACCAGCTCAAGGAGGCGATGGAGCAGAAGAACCAAGCAAGAGGACACGGACATGGATGAACTCGAATTTCGCCGCAACGCCATGATCCAGCCCAACGATCAACAACCGGACTTTCTCAAAACCGCTGAAGCAAGCCAGGCCAATCGGAACTACCTCGACGAGATGAAGCAGTTCGACAGAAGCCTCAAGCGCGCCATGCAGGTAGAGGTTCCCGCCGGACTGGCCGAGCGGATCCTGCTCAGGCAAGCCATGCTGCAAGACAGTGACGCGCCAGATGAGATGCCGCCATCCCGCCCCCTTGGCACGGCGCCAGTCAAGCTCCGGACATCGACATCCTGGCGCCAGATCGCCCTGGCTGCATCGGTCGCCTTCCTGCTGGGAATGAGCACCCGCTGGATCACGCTGCCAGAAACGGCTCCTGCGGCCCTCTCCCTCGCACAGGTGGCGATGGCTCATGTCTATGGCGAAGAACCCTTTATTGAAGGTGTCGATGAGCAGGTCAATCTGCATAACATCAATGCCAAGATGGAGAAGTATGGCGCCACCTTAAGCGGGATGGATGGGCTCAAGGTGACCTATGTCAATCACTGCTCGTTTTATCAGGGACCAGCCTTGCACATGGTGATCCAGGGAAAGATGGGGCCAGTCACTCTCTTTTTAGTGCCCAAACATGTGCCATTAACCCTGCAACAGGCCACCTTTGAAGATGGCACCCTCAAAGGGGAGATTGTCCAGCTCAAAGGCGCCAATATGGTACTGATTGGCGAGATGAAAGAGCCACTTGCCCCCGTTGCCAACGCCCTGCAGTCACGTCTGCAGTGGGACATTTAACATCGCCGGTTAACAACCTCAGAACCATCCTCAATAGCAGGCGGCGGTCACGAGCCGCTGCCTGTTCCCCCCCTGATTACTCCCCTTTGTCACTCATTTGCCTCAAGATTTCGAAAAAATTGACAAAATTATTTTTGTGACGGAGATCGGCAATCCAGGTCAATAATCCACCTTTAGACCCTCAAAATGATGAATTAAACAGCAGGTTAAAACAAATGATTAACACATCGATCACTTTTATGTATTCTGCTGTCACTGGTCTGATTTCTTACCTCCTACCAGATCCATAGAATCACGCCAGAATTGATTGGGAAGAAGCTGAAATAAAAACGGATTTTGTCGAGGTTTGCATTGAACGTGCAGCCAATATCGGCAAAAAAATCTGCCTACAAGAGAGAACACCATGACGACAACTATTTTCAAAAAGAGCCTGATTGCCGCAACCATCGCGCTGGCCACCGGTCAAGTCCATGCTGCGGCATTCCAGTTGAACGAGCACTCGGCCTCCGGTCTGGGTCGCGCCTATGCCGGTGAAGCAGCTATTGCCGACAACGCCTCCGTTCTGGCCCGTAACCCGGCTGCCATGACCACCTTCGACAAGATGGCAGTTTCTGTCTCCGGCACCTACATCAAACCGGATGTCGATGTGGATGGTGCTGTTTACGCTGGCGCGAACAAAATGGCTCCAGCCAGCGAAAGTGGCATTGCTCCGGCAGCCTTCGTTCCCGCCTCCTACTTTATTCAGCCGCTGAATGACCAGTGGGCTTGGGGTATTGGCATCTTCTCCAACTACGGTCTCTCCACCGAATACTCCAAAACCTTCCCGGCTGGTGCCGGTGCTGGTGATACCGAGTTGATGACCTTCAATATCAACCCGAACATTGCCTATCGTGTCAACGAACACTTCAGTGTCGGTGCTGGTATCAACGCCGTTTACGGTGCCGCCGAACTCAACCGCTATGCCGGTCTGCTGGGCCCGCTGAACCCACCTAGCCAAGGTGGCCCGCTGCCGACAGATACTCGTCTGGCTCACCTGAAAGGCGACACCTGGGGCTTTGGCTGGAACGTTGGTACCCTGTATGAAGTCAATGAAAACCATCGCTTTGCACTGACCTACCGTTCACAAGTCGATATGAGCTTTGACGGTGATTTCCAAGGTGCAAGCTCACTGAATCGCACCGTGGATGGCAACCTGAAGCTGGATCTGCCTGCACAAGCCGAGTTCGCTGGTTACCATCGCCTGAGCCCGCAGTTTGCTGTTCATTACTCTGTAAACTGGACTGACTGGAGCGCCTTCCAGGAGCTGAAAGCAACCAGCAGCCAATGTGCTGGCGGCGTATGTCTGCAAAAAGATGAGAAGTTCAAAGATTCTACTCGCTACTCCATCGGCGGTACCTGGTATATCAACCCGGCATGGGAAGCTCGCATGGGCTTTGCCTATGACAACACCCCGATCGAAGCTGACTACCGCAGCCTGAGCATTCCCGACTCAGACCGTATCTGGTACAGCGCCGGTGCCACCTACCATATCAACACCGATATGAGCGTTGACTTTGGTATGGCTTATCTGGACGGTAAAGAAGTTGACGTCAACGAAGGTCTGCGTAGCCACTCCGACAGCCTGCGTTGGAAAGGTACTTCCCACGGCAACGCCTTCCTGGCTTCTGCCCAGTTCAACATGAAGTTCTGATTATTGATAGAATTGAAAGAGCGCTGTCAGGCGCTCTTTTTTTATCCGAAATAGCCATTTCAGCGCACACATGTAGCACACACGTGTTTATTTTTCTTTTCTAATCAATCTATTAGAGTGCATCATCCCAGCATTTAATCTTGTTTTATCCTGATACTGGCCATTACCGTTGCCTTACTGGTCATACCATATAAAATCCTGTCTCCATTCATATGACCTATTGAACCTTCGGGTAACAGCAAGGATTTTGCCATGCATCCCATCATCAAACCGTCCGCCATCGCCCTGTTGGTGATCGCGGGTCAAACCCATGCCGCCGGGTTCCAATTGGCTGAACAGTCCGCTACAGGACTGGGACGCGCCTTTGCCGGTGAGGCAGCCATCGCGGATAACGCCAGTGTACTCTCCCGCAATGCAGCAGCCATGACCCGCTTCGATCAGATGGCGCTCTCTGGCGGAGTCATCTATGTCAGTCCTGACGTCAATATTGAAGGTAACACCCGCTTGCCGACTAAAGCCGGCATCGTCACCTCCGATGCCAGTGCACACGATATCGCCGCCGCAGCCTGGGTTCCCAACGCCTATCTCATCATTCCACTCAATGAGCAGTGGCGCCTCGGTTTCTCGGCAACCTCTTACTACGGTCTTGGCGTCAAGATGCCGGATAACTACAGCGCCGGACACTTTGGCAATGTCTCCGATATCAAGACCATGGATCTGGGTACCTCACTCGCCTATCGCATCAATGAGATGTGGTCAATTGGTGCCGGGATCTCTGCTATTCAGGGCGAAGGCGAAGTCGGCGGCACCTTCCCCTCTCGCAACCTGATCGCAAAACATTTGCAAGGGGATGGCTGGGCATGGGGCTGGAATGTCGGCACCTTGCTGGAATTGTCCGAACAAACCCGAATTGGCCTCTCCTACCGTCACGATGTCACTTTGACCCTCTCGGGAGATGCTATCGTGGGCCGACCCAATGCAGATGGCTCCGTTACCGAGATCAGAGATACTGGCAGTCTGGATCTGCCATTACCCGCCACCGCAGAACTGGCTGCATTCCATCAGCTGACTGACAAGCTGGCTCTCCACGGCAGCCTGAACTGGACCAACTGGAGCAAATTCGTTCAGTTGGAAGCTGATCTCAACAATTTGCAGAACATGCACATCAAGGACGAGCACTGGGAAGATAGCTGGCGCTACGCCATCGGTATGACCTATCAGGTCACTCCCAAGTGGCAACTGCGCTCCGGTGTGGCCTATGACGCCAGCCCGGTGCCAGCCGCTCGTCGTACCATCTCCATCCCGGATGCCGATCGGCTCTGGTATAGCCTGGGAATGGGGTATCAGTTCACGCCCAACCTGACCGTGGATCTGGGGCTGACCCTGATCGATGGCAAAAAGGTGGATGTCACTGAAAAAATGGAGCTGCAACCGGGTAATCCGATGACGACCTCCACCTTCCAGGGCACTTCCGAAGGGGATGCCTGGCTGGCTGGTGCACAATTGAGCTATCTCTTCTAAATTCCTTCCCTGCAAAAAAACGCTATGCCAATTATTGCCTTACTCAATAAGGTGAACACTGGCATAGTGTTCTGCAACACCATAAAATCAACCCAGTACCTTTACTGGAGCAAGGCATGTATTCCTACGTAGCAAGACAGCCGATCCTCGACAGAGACCTCAAAACTCATGCCTATGAGCTGCTCTTTCGCGATAGTCTGAATAATGTCTTCCCGAGCATCTCATCCCAACAGGCGACGTCACGCCTGGTGGTAGAACAGTTCCTGCAACAAAATATCGATCAGCTGTTGGGGGGCCGCCCCTGCTTTATCAATTTCCCCCACTCACTGCTGCTGGAGGGATTGGCAGAGTGCCTGCCACCCGAAAAAGTGGTGATTGAGATCCTGGAAGATTCCCCACCGGATGATGCCCTGCTTGAAAAGGTGAAACAGCTGCACAAGCTGGGATATCAACTGGCACTCGATGACTTCACCATGTCACCGGATTGGGAGCGCTTCCTCCCCTTTATCCACATCATCAAGTTTGATCTTCGTGCCACCCCCCTGATGCAGATCAAAGTGTTTATCCAGCGGCATCAGACGCTGGGACTCACCTATCTGGCGGAAAAAGTAGAGGACAAGGCGGAGTTCGAGCGGGTCAAACAGCTGGGGATCCAGCTGTTTCAGGGCTTTTTCTTCAGCAGACCCGAGATGGTCAAGCAAGCCACCATGGAACCAGCGCAAGTCGTGGTGATGCAGTTGCTCAACGTGGTCAACGAGGCAGAGCCTGATATCAACAAGATTGAGCAGCTACTCGGTCAGGATATCTCCCTCTCTCTCAAGCTGTTGCGCTATGTCAACCATCTCAAAGGTCACACCAACCCTATTTCGTCATTTCGCCAGGCTGCCATCTATCTGGGCAACACCCAGCTAAAGCGCTTTGTCTCGCTGGTAGCCGCGACCAGCGCCGGCAAGGGCAAGAGCGCCGAGCTCTACCAGATGTCGATGATCCGAGCCCGATTCTGTGAATTGCTGGCCCACGCCCACGCCCCGAGTCAGCAGGCACAACAGGCCTTTATCACCGGTCTCTTCTCCCTGCTGGATGTACTGATGGAGCAGCCGATGGACAAGCTGCTCGGCACTATCCCTCTTATCGACGATATTCGGCTGGCGCTGCTGGAGCGAAAAGGCAATCTCGGTTTCTACCTCGCGTTTTGTGAAGATTACGAGAGCGCCAACTGGTCACGGGTAACGGCCAGAACAGCCCGCCTGGGGCTGAGCGAGGACAAGGTGAGTCACCTCTATCTGGCCGCCACCACCTGGGTCACGGAACAACTGCTGGCGATGGAAGCCACCAATTAATTCGTCTCGTCATTCACCTCGACCGCGATAGCGGTCGCCTCCCCGCCCCCGATACAGAGCGCTGCCACGCCTCGCCGCAAACCCCGTTGCCGCAGCGCGGCGATCAGCGTCACCAGAATGCGCGCGCCACTCGCCCCCAGCGGATGACCGAGTGCACAGGCCCCTCCATGGACATTGACCTTGTGATGAGGGATGCCGACCCCGCTCATGGCCAGCATGGTGACCATGGCGAAGGCCTCGTTGATCTCAAAGAGATCCACCTCTTCCACCGACCATGCAAGACGCGCCAGCAAGCGTGAAATGGCGCCAATGGGCGCAGAGGTAAACTCGGCGGGCAATGCCGCGTGGCTCTGATAACCGACGATCCGTGCCAGCACTGGTACCTGCCAGGCTTGCGCCGTGGCGCCATCCATCAATATCAGCGCCGCCGCACCGTCCGAGATGGAGCTTGAATTGGCCGCCGTAATAGTGCCTTCCTTGCCAAACGCTGGCTTCAGGGTCGGGATCTTCTCCGGTCTGCCCTTGCCGGGCTGCTCGTCTTCGGCCAGCAACAAGCGATCACCGCGATAGACACTTGCCAGCTCGGATGCAAACGCGCCGGCTTGCTGCGCATCGCGGGCACGCTGCAACGACGCAATAGCAAACTCATCCATGGCACTGCGGGTCAAACCGGCCTGATCGGCGCTGCGCTGGGCATGTATCCCCATCAGCTGGCCATCATAGGCATCTTGCAAACCGTCGAGGAATAGGTGGTCCAACACCTTTTGATGCCCCATCCGAAAGCCGTTGCGGGCATTATCCAGCAGATAGGGGGCACGGCTCATACTCTCCATCCCCCCCGCGACCACCACCCTGTTGTCACCAAGGCGGATGGTATCCGCCGCCAGCATCACTGCTTTCATGCCGGATCCGCACACCTTGTTGACCGTGGTAGCAGGCACACTATCTGGCAACCCTGCTTTCAACAACGCCTGCCGGGCTGGCGCTTGCCCCACGCCCGCCGCCAGCACATTGCCCATGAACACTTCATCGACCTGCTCCGGACGCAGCCCGCTTTGTTGCAGTGCCGCTTCGATGGCACAGGCTCCCAACTCAGGCGCAGTGACCTCTGCCAATGCCCCCTGAAACGCCCCCATCGGAGTCCGTTTTGCCGCAACAATTGCAATATCCATTTGCCTGCCTCTGTTTGTTACATAGCCATAACATAGGGGTTCTGACGCGATGGAACAAGAGTTGCAGTGCAGTTTACGTTTAGGTAAGGTGCAGACAGGATTTAGTTCGCCAAGAAGTCTGTATGAACAACAAGGATGAAGGACGGCGCTTCAGCATCAGTGAGCTGGCCCGGGAATTTGATATTACGACGCGCAGTATCCGTTTCTACGAGGATCAAGGATTGCTCAATCCTGCCAGAGAGGGACAGACCCGCATTTACAGCAAGCAGGATCGGGTTCGCCTCAAGCTCACCCTGCGCGGCAAGCGGCTCGGATTCAGCCTCGCCGAGATCCGCGAGCTGTTTGATCTCTATGATGCCGACAAGAGCAGCCGCACCCAGTTACAGACCATGCTGGGACTGGTTGAGGAAAAACGGGAGACACTGCAACAGCAGATGGAAGATATCAGGATGGTACTGCTGGAGCTTGATGCCGCCGAGCAGCGTTGCCAACAAGCCCTTAGCCAGCTGGGATAACCGCCTTGCTGGCTTATCAGGCAGTCCCTTCAGCCTGCTCACAAGATGCCAGATAGCAAAAAGCCACTCCTGAGAGTGGCTTTTCTTCAACCTGACGGTTCGCTATTAAACGCGAACGAAGTCCAGGTGGATCAGCTTGTAACGTACCGGGTGACGCTGGATAGCTTTCACTTTTACGTTAACTTCTTCACCGTTGATAACCAGAGTCAGTACAGACTCATAGAATTCCGGCTTCTCTTGAGCCAGGATCATTTTCTTGTGGTCAACAGTGATGGACAGGGCTTCTTTGCCTGCACCGTAAACGATGGCAGGAACTTGGTCAGCTTGACGCAGGCGGCGGCTCGCACCTTTCCCCAGGTCAGAACGGACTTCAGCTTGGAATACGAAAGACATAGTATGTATCTCTTTTGGATGAATTTATGGTGCTAACTGCGACCGGTCAGCACCTCGCAAAACGAGCGCGAATATTACCACGGGCCAAATTCGGATACAAGGTACCGACTCTGCATTTAGCGCCCCTGCTCCAACCGGGCGAATTGCTGCTGACGCTGGGCTGGGCTCAGGGCATCAAACCGCGCCAGGGTCTCGGCGCGCGGGCAGTAGAGTCCCTCCCCCGTTCTGACCCGAATGCTCTTGCCAAGCCGCTGCTGGTTCTCTGCCACCAGCGCCAGCAAATAGCTGTAGGTATCGGCTCCCCGGGCACTGGATAACTGGTTGGCAATGCGCCACAGGGTCTCCCCTGCTGCGACCTGATGACACACGGTTTGTGGACCGCCGGCCGCAGGAGCCGAGAGGGTAAGCATGACGTCACTGCCTGCGGATAAGCTAGCCGTGTGGCTGGCGAGCGCCATATCGGCGCTCGCTACTCCCTCATCTCCTTTGGCACCACTCATCCCCGCAGTGCGAAAGGTCGCCCCCAGCTGAGCCAGTAGAGGTTCGCTCTCATCGGGGTCGCTGGGTATATCAACACCACCGAACGCGTCTTGGGGTGTACGGAACTCGGCGATAAAGGGCGCGACAGGTTGCGCGTGATAATCAGGGGAACCACTCCCCTGCTGCACGATTGCACCAGCCGCAACAGCCTCCCCGGGGACAACCCCGTAAGCCATCTCGTCGATGCGCCGCAGCCTTGCCAGATAGGTTTTGGAGAGCTGCGCCTCCCCCTCGAACAGATCGAAAGGGGGGACCAGCCGGGCGGGAAAGAGGATCTGCCAGCGACCGTGCTTCTGCTTTTGGGCCAGCGGCGGAAACTGATTGCCACGCCAGGCCACAAACATCGCAGGCGGCGTGCGCGCCAGCGGGTAATATTCCGGGTTCAACTGCACCCAGGTTTGTTCCGCGATGGGTTGATAACCGCTGATCACCACCTGCGCCACACTCAACCAGATCCCCAGCATCCTTGCCTCCCTGACTTGCGGTTTGAAGGGGCTACCTGACCGGCAACCCCTTCTCAGCACCCGCTATCATGCTGTTAAAACAGTTAGATAGCAGCTTAGCACTGAGCGATGGCGTTAAGCACCCGTTTATCGGAGACCGGGTAAGGGGTCCCCAGATTCTGAGCGAAGAACGACACCCGCAGCTCCTCAATCATCCAGCGGATATTGACCACCTCGGTGGGAATAAGCTGGGATTTGGGGATCTTGGCCAGCAGCGCCTTGTACTCCGACTCCACGCTATGCACCTTGAGCATGTAGACCCGATCCCGGTTGGGATCGATGGCGAGCTTCTCCAGGCGTCGTTCGATGGCCCGCAGGTAACGCAGTAAGTCAGGCAGCCGCTGCCAGCCGGTCTCGGTGACAAAGCCCTTGTGGATGAGGTTGCCGAGCTGCTGCTGGATGTCGGACATGGCAAAGGCGGTGTCGAGCTGCATTTTGCCCTTGAGCCGTTTCTTGATCTCATGGGAGAGGGTCAGCACGGCTTCCACCTGCTTGGCCACCTCCACCACCGCATCGTTGAGCTCGGCGCGGACAAACTCCTTGAGCGCCTCGAAACCGGCCTCGTCCCAGGCCATGCCGCCGTGCTGCTCGATGAGCTTGTCACAGCCGCAGGCAATGCAGTCATCAATAAGCTCGGCTACCTTGCCAAACGGGTTGAAATAGAGCCCCAGCTTGGCCTTGTTGGGCAGCTTCTCCTGCAGATACTTGATGGGAGATGGTACGTTGAGCAGCACCAACCGGCGCTGACCGGCCCACATCAGCTGCTGCTGCACCACCGGGCTCTCCACCAGCTGGATGGCGACCGAATCCTTCTGATCCACCAGGGCCGGATAGGCCTTCACCTCGAATCCGCCCCGCTTCTGACTGTACTCTTGCGGCAGCTCGCCAAAGCTCCACAGGGTGAGACCGGACTGCTCGATATCATCGTCCGCCACTTGTGACAGGGTCTCCTGCACCTTGCCGCGCAGCGACTCTTTCAAGGCCTCCAGATCTTTGCCTTCCGCCACCTTCTTGTGTTTGTCGTCCACCACCCGGAAGGTGAGTTTCAGGTGATCGGGCACCGCAGACCAGTCCCAGGATTCACGGGGCACAGTGACGCCGGTCATTCGGCGCAACTGGCGCTCCATCTCGTCCAGCAGCGGCCCCTGCTCGGGGTTGATACTGGCGAGTAGTGCATCGGCATAGTTAGGCGCTGGCACGAAGTTCTTGCGCATCGGCTTTGGCATCGACTTGATGAGGGCCACCAACAGCTCGTGACGTAGCCCCGGGATCAACCACTCGAACCCCTTCACCTCCACCTGATTCAGGAGCGGCAGCGGAATATGCAGGGTCACACCATCCGCCGCCTCCCCCGGCTCGAACTGATAGGTCAACTTGAGCTTGAGGCGCCCCTGCTGCCAGAAGTTGGGGTAGTCGAGATCGCTGATGTGGGCAGCATCCCCCTTCATCAACATCTCTTTTTCGAAGTTAAGCAGCTCGGCGTCCCGCTTTTGCGCCTCTTTCCACCACTTGTCGAAATGGCGGGCAGAGATCACCTCCTCCGGCAAACGGGCATCGTAGAAGCGGAATAAGTCCTCATCATCCACCAGAATGTCGCGACGACGGGACTTGTGCTCCAGCGCCTCTACCTCGGCCAGGAGCTTGCGGTTATCGCTGAAGAAACGGTGGCGGGTCTCGAAATCCCCCTCCACCAAGGCGCGGCGGATAAAGAGCTCGCGGCACAGCGCCGGATCGATACGGCTGAAGTTGATGGTGCGCTCGTTGACCAGGGTCAGACCATAGAGGGTCACCTTCTCCTTGGCCATTACGGCGCCGTTTTTCTTCGACCAGTGAGGGTCGCTGTGGTGCAGCTTGATGAGGTGGCCTGCCAGCGGTTCTACCCACTCGGGCTCAATCTTGGCATTGATGCGAGCGTAGAGGCGCGAGGTTTCCACCAATTCTGCGGCCATCACCCACTTGGGCGGCTTCTTGAACAGACCCGAGGCCGGGAATAGGTGGAAGCGGCCGTTGCGGGCGCCGAGAAACTCCGGTTTTTCCAGATCCTTGTTGCCGATATGGCTCAAGAGGCCGGTCAGCAGCGCGCAGTGTACCGTCTTGAAATCTGCAGGTTCATGGTTGGCTTTAAAACCCAGCTCCTTGACCGTCTGACGCAGCTGGAAATGGATGTCCTGCCATTCGCGCACCCGCAGGTAGGAGAGAAACTCCTTCTGGCACATGCGGCGGAACGGGTTGCTGCCAAGGAGATCCTGCTGCTCTTTCAGGTAATTCCACAGATTGACGAAGGCGAGGAAGTCGGAATCCTTGTCCTCAAAGCGTCTGTGCTGCTCGTCGGCGGCCTGCTTCTTCTCCATGGGCCGCTCGCGGGGATCCTGAATGCTGAGGGCGGCGGTAATCACCATCACCTCGCTCAGGCAGCCAGTTTGCGCCGCGCTGATCACCATCTTCGCCAGACGCGGATCAAGGGGGATGCGCGAGAGCAGGCGACCAGTCTCGGTCAGCTGCAACTTGGCTTCGCGATCGCCGGTGGCGGGCAGCTCGCGCACCGCCTTCAGCTCTTTCAAGAGAGTCAGACCATCCTTGATATGGCGGGACTCCGGTGGCTCTACGAAGGGAAACGCCTCCATATTGCCAAGGCCGAGCGCCAGCATCTGCAGGATGACCGAGGCCAGGTTGGTGCGCAGGATCTCGGGGTCGGTAAAGGCCGGGCGGCCGTTGAAATCCTCCTCCGAGTAGAGGCGGATACAGATACCGTCCGCCACCCGACCGCAGCGGCCTTTACGCTGGTTGGCGCTGGCCTGGGAGACCGGCTCGATGGGCAGGCGCTGCACCTTGGTGCGCCAGGAGTAACGGCTGATGCGGGCGGTGCCCGGATCGATGACGTAGCGAATGCCCGGCACCGTCAGCGAGGTCTCCGCCACGTTGGTGGCGAGCACGATGCGCCGTCCGGTGTGTTGCTGGAATACCTTGTTCTGCTCGGCGTTGGAGAGGCGGGCGTAGAGCGGCAGCACCTCGGTATCGCGCAGGTTGAGTTTGCGCAGGGCATCGGCGGTATCGCGGATCTCCCGCTCGCCGTTCATGAAGATGAGGATGTCCCCCAGCCCTTCGCGAGCCAGCTCTTCCACCGCATCGAAGATGCCCTGCAGTTCGTCGCGCTCTTCCAGCCCTTCGCTCTTGTCACTGCTTTTTTTATCAACAAATAGTGGACGGTAGCGCACCTCCACCGGATAAGTGCGGCCGGAGACCTCGATCACCGGCGCCTTGTTGAAATGGCGGGAGAAACGTTGCGGGTCGATAGTGGCCGAGGTGATGATCACCTTGAGATCCGGGCGTTTTGGTAGCAGCTGCTTGAGATAGCCCAGAATGAAGTCGATATTGAGGCTGCGCTCGTGGGCCTCATCGATGATGATGGTATCGTACTGGGTCAGCATCCGGTCATTCTGGATCTCCGCCAGTAGGATACCGTCGGTCATCAGCTTGATGTGGGTCTGCTCGCTCACCTGATCGGTAAAGCGCACCTTGTAACCCACATAGTGGCCAAGCTCGGACTCCATCTCCTCGGCAATACGGGCCGCGACGGTGCGGGCTGCCAAACGGCGTGGCTGGGTGTGGCCGATAAAGCCCTTCACTCCGCGCCCGAGCGCCAGACAGATCTTGGGGATCTGGGTGGTTTTGCCCGAGCCTGTTTCCCCTGCAATGATCACCACTTGATGCTCTTGAATGGCCTTGGCGATCTCAGCCTGCTTCTGGCTCACCGGCAGGTTGTCCGGATAAGTGACCTTGGGCACTCCGGCCAGACGGGTTTGATAGCGCACTTCGGCGGCGGCCAAATCAGCGGCGATGGTCTCCAGCACGGCGGCCTGTTTGACTTCAGGTAGCTTCTTGACCCCGTGCAGACGGCTGGAAAGGCGGCGGGCGTCGAGGTTCATGCAGGCAGAGAGACGGCGGCGCAGCGCCTCGATAGAGAGAGACAAGGTGCGAATTCCTTAAATTAGGTGCCCAGAGGGGCCATATCGATAAGCTGGGAGCGATCCTAAAGAGCGAGCGGGGGCGGTGCAAGCCTTAACGTAGCGTTATACATGGGAAGACTGAGAGATTGGCTGATCCTCAAACATGACATAACAATCATTGTAAGATGGCATAACATGAATAAATCGCAGCATATGAAATAGCCAAGGCAAGCCGAAGCTTGCCTTGGGAGAGAGAAAAACAGGATTAACCGTGGGTGTGATGGACAAAACAGGTGGTGAGCTGGGCGTGAATGGCCTGCATGACATTGTGACGATTGATGACCCCGAGCAGACGCCCCTCCTCCACTACCGGATAGATCTTCGGCTTTTGCCCCATCATCATCTCCGCCAGACTCAAAATGCTGGTATCGGGACCCACCGACAACACCTCCTTGCGCATCACATCCTTGACCTGCGCCACCTGTTCGCAGTGATAGGCCTCCTTAAGCAGCACTGCGATGCAATCCTGCTCGGAGATCCAGCCAATCAGATGGCCCTGCCCATCCACCACCGGGCCACCGAGCTGATGACTGTTCAGAAATTTCTCGACCGCAGCTTGCACCATCATGTCGGCAGTGAAGGTGATGGGTCTGCTCTGCATATAATCCTTGGCTTTTAGCGATTCCATATCTGCTCCCCTACGGTAGTCCATCAAGCTGGCGTCTTGTGCGCCGGTACCGGCACCATGCTCGGCTTGTTCCAAGCATAGCTGGCTCACGGCGGTATGAGTCAGCGACCAGCCTCTCCCTCAATTGATGGCATGATCCGGCTCGCGATCTGGAATGGCTGCCATCATCATCTGCGGCAGGTGATCGGCCAGCACCGCCACCACAGCGAGATCGACCCGCCCCTGATCCGCCAGTTGCTGCATAAAGGTCAATGCGTCACGGGCAGGCAGACCGCGGCGATAAGGTCTGTCCTGCACCATTGCCTGAAAAATATCGGCGACCCGCAGGATCCGCGCTTCGAGCGCCATGGCGGATGCCGGCAGGTGGAACGGATAGCCCTCTCCATCAGGCTCCTCATGGTGATAGGCCGCCCAACAGGCAATCTCTTCAAACCCTTCGATATGGCGCAGGATTTGGTAAGTCTCGAAGCTGTGGGTATTGATGATGGCCCGCTCCTCTTTCGTCAGGCTGGCAGGCTTGTCGAGGATCTCGTCCGGCACCCTGAGCTTGCCCAGATCATGCAGCAAACCGGCGATCTCCAGCATGTCACAATGGATGGCACTGACTCCCATCTGCTCGGCCAATGCCCGAGACAACCTGCTCACACCGAGTGAATGCGTCATCGTGAATGGGCTTTTGGCGTCGACAATGCCGGAGAAGATCTGCGCCAGCGCTTTAAGCTCCCCGTTGAAGGTCAGGCAAGGCTCCCGCACCTGCAGCATCTCCAGCATGTAATCATTGATGGAGCGCGCTTCCAGCTGCAGCCAAAATGCCTCAGAGCGAGACGCCTTGAGGAAGGCATCCACCAGCTCGGGGGCAAAGAACTCGTCACGGAAATCCTGCAGGCGTGCGCGGATCTCGTTGGTATGCATCAACAATGAACCATCACCATAGTAGGGCGCCGCCAACGCATCGCAGCGATCCACCAGAAAGATAAGGTTGGCCTGACGGGCTACATTGGGGTCCACATCGGCCATCTCGCGCAACAGGTGCCAGTGGGTATGGTGATAACGGATAGGCAGGGCCAGCGGGGCCAGCAAACGGAAATCCTTGAGCAGCTGATATCCCACCTCGCAGTGGCGCTGGGAGGACTCCCAATCGAACTCGCTGACCAGATGATGATGGGTGATGGTCGAGGAGACACCGATATCATGCAGCACCCCCAGCTCGAACAGCAGACAGCGTTCGGCCTCACTCATCCCCAGCTCCCGGCTGCACTCGGCAGCCATAATCCCGACCCGTTTACCGTGGGCCACATCGCCAATGCCCACCAGATCCAGCGAGGCTGACAGGGCATACACCACCTGCCTTAGATCCACTTGCAACGAAAAGGGGGCTGCGCCCTGCGCTCTGTCCATGATCCGGGTCCCATGCGATGTTGTCGTATCAAACTGGCGCTGTTTTATGCTTCGCCTTCTATCAACTTAGTCAATAGCCGAGCCTTTTACCTTGTTTTTATAGGCATTTATGAACCTGCGCACCTTGAAAAGACAAAGATCACAGCTGGATTTATTTGGCCACTCCCATTCAAGTCATATTTATCCATTCAAAAATATGCAAGTAGACTTTTTAAATCTCGCGTAGATATTGTGAGCATTTTTAAAAACTCATATCTGAGCGAAACAATCAATACCCCAACTTTACTTAATTATGACTTAATCAGAATTAAAGAGTGCTCGGTTTGCCAATAAGAACTTTGAATAAAGGCACACCACAACGCCCATAACTGCCACCATCCCCAAATTAATTAACCGAACTGTGAACTCCATCACCCATTTATTCGCCTTGTCGCCATCGATAGTG
>NZ_LYSQ01000032.1:0-51828 GCF_001728955.1 Aeromonas sp. DNP9
TAGACACGCCGTGTGAGCTCGGCGAAAACAGCGGCAAGAGAGGCGGCCGGCGCCTCTCTATTTGCGGTATTCGTTGTTGTAGTTCTGGATGAGACGGCGAGTCACCTCATGTTGGGGATCGGCAAACACTTTGAGGGTCTTGCCGCGCTCCACCACCCGACCTTCGTGCATCACAAGCACCTCGTCGCTGATATGGCTGACGATGCCCAGATCGTTGGCTACCAGCACATAGCTCAGCCCCATGGTCTCCTGCATCTCCAGCAGCAGATTGATGATCTGGGAGCGTACCGAAATATCCAGCGTGGAGAGTGCCTCATCGGCCACCACGATCTTGGGGTTGAGGATCAGCGCCCGCGCCAGCGCAACCCGCTGCTGCTGACCGGAGGAGAGCATTTGTGGGTAGAAGAGGGCGTGATCCGGCAACATGCCCACCATGCGCAGGGTCTGCACCACCTTCTCGCGGCGCTCCTCCTCGGTCATCTCGGTGTTGAGACGCAGCGGGGTTTCCAGGATCTGGCCGACCCGGATCTTGCGGTTCAGCGAGGTGTTGGGATCTTGAAAAATCATCCGCAGCAGTTTGCAGCGAGTCTGGTAATCGCCGTGCACCATCAGCTGGCCGTCGATGGCGATGTCGCCGCTGGTGGGTTCGATCATGCCAGCCAGAATGCGGGCGAGGGTACTCTTGCCGGAGCCAGCTTCGCCGACGATGGCGAGGGTCTGACCCACTTCGAGATCGAACGAGAGGGGCTTGATTGCCTCCACCGCCTGACGACGGAATAGACCGGTGCGGTTCTGGTAGGTTTTGCTAAGGCCTCTGACCTGCAACAGGGATGGCTCGATCACAAGCGGGGCTCCTTCACGGGGGCATTAACGGTCATCATTTTTTTGGCTCCTCCATGTTCAGCGGGAAGTGGCAGCTGAACTGATGGCCCTTGATCTTGTTCATCAACGGAGTTTGCACGCACTGCTTCTGGGCGTAGGGGCAGCGCGGCCCCAGACGGCAGCCGATGGGCAGGTGTTGCAGCGGCGGGATGACGCCGGGCAGGGTCTCGAGGCGCGACTTGTGGCGCACCAGCTTGTCAAAGTCGGGGATCGATTTGAGCAGGGCATCGGTATAGGGGTGATGCGGGGTCTCGAGGATCTGCTCCCGTGTGCCCACTTCCACCATCTGGCCGCAGTACATCACGTTGATGGTATCGGTCAGATTGGCGATGGCGGCGATATCGTTACTGATGATCAGGATGGTGGTATTACCCAGCTTGTTCATCTTGTCCAGCAGTCGCAGGATCTGGGAGTGGGTGGTGGACTCCATGGCGCTGGTGGGCTCGTCGGCTACCAGCAGACGCGGCTGGTTGGCAATGGCCATGGCGATCATCACCTTCTGGCACATGCCATCCGACAGCTCATGGGGATAGGCGCGCATCACCTTGCGGTGATCCTTGACGCCTACCCGGTGCAGCAGGGCGATGGCCTTCTTCTTGCGCCACTGGAAGCGCTGCCAGAATTGTCCCTCGAACGAATCGGTCGGGATCGCCTCTTCCAGCTGGGTGCCGATCTCCTCGGAGGGGTCGAGACAGCTGATGGGGTCCTGGAAGATCATGGCGATCTCGCGACCCATGATGCGACGGCGCTCCTTGGGGGCCATGGTCAGCAGATCCATGTCGTTGAAGCGCATCCGGTCGGCACGTACTGTCCAGTTGTCCTTCTCGATGCCGACGATCACTTTGGCGATCAGACTTTTACCGGAGCCGGATTCACCCACCAGACCGCGGATCTCCCCCTCGGTCAGGGTCAGGCTCACCTTGTCCACCGCCTTGACCTTGCCTTGCGGGGTGTCGATCTCGATGGTGAGATTGCGTATGTCGAGCAGCGGCATCAGTCATTCCCCTCTTTGAGTGCTTCACGAATGCCTTCACCAACTAAATTGGTCACCAGCACGCTGAACAGGATGGCGATGCCGGGCAGGGTGACGGTCCAGGGGGCGAGATAGATGAGGTCGCTCGAATCGGCCAGCATGGTGCCCCACTCCGGTTGGGGTGATTGGGCGCCGAGGCCAAGAAAACCGACCGCCGAGATATCGAGAATGGCCGCCGACAAGGTGCGGGTGGTCTGGGCCACCAGGGTCTCGACAATGTTGGGCAAAATAGCCAGCCGCATGATCCGGAAGGGGGGCGAGCCATCGAGGCGGCTGGCGGTGATGTACTCCTTCTGCATCTCGGCATGTACTGCGTTGTAGGTGGCCCGGATAAAGGGCGGGATCAACGCCAGGGTAATGGCTATCAGGGTATTGCCAAAACCCGGCCCCATGATGGCGACCATGATGATGGCCATCAGCAGGGAGGGGATGGAGAGCAGGGTATCGAGCAGGTGGTGCAGCACGCTCGATTTAAGCCCCTTGCTCATGCCGCCGAGGATACCGATGGCGGAGCCCACCACCATGGCGATCACCACCACGACCAGCGCATAGCCGAAAGTGAGACGCGCCCCCACCACCAGCCGGGAGAGCATGTCGCGCCCCAGATCGTCGGTGCCGAGGAAGTAGTCGATGTTGCCGGTCGCCGCCCACGAGGGGGCCAGCAGCAGCTTGTCGGTGTGCTGTTCATCGATGCCGTAGGGGACGACCAGCGGCCCCACCAGCGTGATGAGCAGCAACAGCAAAAAGCACCAGAGCCCCGCCATCGCCAACGGATTGCGGCTGTAGGAGGCCCACGTCTGCTCAAGGGGTGAGAGGATCTTGAGCTCGGGATAGATGTTCGATTTATCTTGCATAGGATACCTGGCTCCTGGTCACGCCATGAGCGCGTTCAATCTTGTTTGGCATACAACTCTTTGCGCCGTGCCGGATAGATAAGGGTGGTCAGCAACTCGGTGCTGACGCTGGTCAGGATCACGAAACTGGCCACTACCAGGGTCGCGCCGCGAATGGCGGCGTAATCCTGCAGGGCGATGCTGCTGATGAGCCAGCGGCCGATCCCGTGCCACTCGAACACCACCTCGGTGATCATGGCGGAGGTGAGCACGCTACCCAGTTGCAGGCCCAGCAGCGGCAGTACCGGCGGCAGGGCGTTCTTCAGACCATGGCGCCAGACGATCTGCGCTTTGGAAAGGCCCCGGCTTGCCGCCGCCTTGATGTAGTTCTGCTTCATCACGTCGATGAGGGAGCTGCGCACATGGCGGATCACCTCGGTGGTGGGTACCACCGCCAGCACCAGTGACGGGAGAATGAGGTGGCGCAGGGCATCGTGCAGCGCCGCTTGCCGCCAGGGCTCGTTGCTGAGCAGCACATCGATCACCGCGATGCCGGTAATGGGGGGCACATCGTAGAGCAGGCTGATCTGGCCCGACGCCGGCAGCCAGCCGAGATCGAGAGAGAAGAGCATCACCACCAGCAGTGCCAGCCAGAACACCGGCACCGCATAGCCGATAAGACCGGCAGTCATGATGGAGAGATCCAGCGTCTTGCCCTGGGACAGGGCCGCCAGGGTACCGAGAGGAATCCCCACCAGCAGCGAGATGGCGAACGCCGCCAGACAGAGGATCAGGGTTGCCGGGAAGTAGTGGCGGATCTCGTCCAGCACCGGTATCCCGGAGACGCTGGAGAGCCCCAGGTCGCCTGCAAAAATTCGGCGCAGGAAATCGGGATAGCCGCTCCAGAAGCTGAGCTGATGGCCGATCAGCCGATAGTCCAGCAGGTAGGCGACAAAGGTCAGCGCCAGCAGAGTGATAAGCAGCAGGTTGATGCGGCGCAAGGTGTATAGAAGCATGCTTACTCCCTGTGAGCCTGGTTGAAGGAGGTGCCGCCAAAGGGCATCAGCGTCAGCCCCTCGATGTCGCTACGGCTGACCTGGGTACGCAAGGCGTGTGCCAGCGGGATCAGCGGCAGCTGTTCGTTAAGCAGGGTCTGGGCATAGTAGTAGTTGCGCAGCCGGAACGAGAGTTGGGGCGTGGTGACCGCATCATCCAGCAACTGATCGAAGGCCGGGCTACACCAGCGGCTGTAGTTGTTGCCGCGCTCCACCGCCGAGCAGCTCAGCAGCTGGCGGAAGAAGTTGTCCGGGTCGGCGTTGTCGGCAATCCAGCCGGAGAGCAAGCTGTCGTACTGCCCCTTGGTGAGACGGCCTTCGATCACCGGCCACTCCAGTTGCACGATCTTGAGCTTGATCCCGACCTTTGCCAGATCGCTGCGGATCAGCTGGGCGGTCTTGACCGCATCCGGGTTGTAGGGGCGGGCGTCCGGTTGTACCAGCACCTGCATCTCGAACCCTTTCTCCAGACCCGCCTCCTTGAGCAGCTGGCGCGCCCGTTTCAGATCGGGTTTGCGCTCGGGCAGGCTGGGGTTGTAACCCCATGAGAGGGTCGGCAGCAGGCTGTTGGCGGACAGGCCGGTATCGAAATAGACCGCCTGCAACAGGTTGTCGATATTGATGGCGCTGGCAATGGCCTGCCGTACCTTGACGTTGTTGAACGGCGGCTTGCGGGTATTGAGGGCCAAAAAGGCGACGTTCATCCCCGACTGGACCGAGAGGCTCAGCGCCGGATTTTGCTTGATCACCGAGAGCTGGCTGGCGGAAGGGGTGCTCATCACGTCGCACTCGCCGGTCAGCAGCTTGGCCAGCCGTTTGGCGGATTTGGGGGTGATGTCGTAGACCAGGTGTTCAATCTTGGCATCGCCGCCCCAGTAGCCGGGATGGCGCAGATAGCGAATGAACTCGTTGTGGCGATACTCCTTGAAGCTGAACGGTCCGGTGCCGATAGGGCGGCTATCCAGCAGGGCTGGGGTGCCCGCCTGCAACATCTGCTCGGCGTATTCGGCGGAGAGGATCACCGCATAGTCGCTGGCCAGAGTGGCGAGGAAGGAGGCGTTCGGCTGGTTCAGCTCGAACACTACCGTCTGCGGCCCCTTCTTGCTCACCCGCTTGATCAGCAGATCTTGCCCCAGGCTGTAGAAGTAGGGGTAATCGCCGCCGGAGACATTGTGATAGGGGTGCTGCTCGTCCAGCTGGCGGGCATAGGTAAAGACCACGTCATCGGCATTGAAAGTGCGGGTGGGCTTGAACCAGGGGGTATGGTGAAACGTCACCCCCTTGCGCAGGGTCAGGGTATAGGTGAGGCCATCCTCGCTGACATGCCAGTTGGTGGCGAGCGCCGGTTCCAGCGCCAGGGTGTTGGGGTTCACCTCCAGCAGGCGGTCGTAGAGCGGACGGGCACTGGCATCCAGTGTCACCCCGGAGTTGGAAACATGGGGATTGAAGGAGAGGGGGGATCCCTCAGCACAATAGATGAGTCCGGTTTTGGAGGCCTCGGGTTGCTTCTGGCAGCCGGTGACCAGCACCAGCAGACCCAGCAGCAAGGGTGTGAGCATTCTCATTGTTGAACCATGTTCTTATAGGGGTTTTGTACGCACGTTTTGATACAAATGTGCCAGCGCGAAGGCTGGCGTGTTGCTGGCGTCGGCATCAACCGCGCTCCTTCACTCTTGTTCTGCATCGTTATCGCCATCCAGCAGCTGATATTTGCGTAGCATGCCACGGAACTGGTGATAGCTTAAGGCCAGCAGTTGAGCGGCTTTGCGCTGATTATACTGGGATTGCTGCATCGCTTGCTTGAGTAAATTAATCTCGTACTCCGCCACAGCCTGCTTGAGATCGAGCGGCAAGGTGAGGGGGGATGCAGATTGTACCTCGCTTCGGGCCTCTTGCGCAGGTTGCGTGACCTGTGGTCGCCAGGGGGAATCAAACGGGTTGAGCACCAGGGTCGAGAGCGGCAGCTGGGGATTGCCCTGGCGATAGATGCTGCGCTCCACCACGTTCTTCAGCTCCCGTACGTTGCCCGGCCAGTGGTAATCCAGCAGCAGCTGGGTTGCCTTGCGCGAGAAACCGGCAAACAGTGGATAGCCCAGCTCCCGGGTCATGCTGTGGGCGAAGTGCTCCGCCAGCATCAGGATATCTTCCCGCCGCTCCCGCAAGGGGGGGAGGGTGATCACATCAAACGCGAGCCGATCGAGCAGATCGTGGCGAAACTGCCCCTTGTCGGCCAGCGCAGGGAGATCCTCGTTGGTGGCGCAGACCAGTCGCACATCCACCTTGAGGGGCTTGGCCCCACCCACTCGCTCGAACTCGCCATACTCGATGACCCGCAGCAGCTTCTCCTGCACCCTGGCGCTGGTGGTGGCCAGCTCGTCGAGGAAGAGGGTGCCGCCATCGGCCCGCTCGAAGCGGCCCTGATGGCGCTTGGCCGCGCCGGTAAACGATCCCGCTTCGTGACCGAACAGCTCGGTCTCCAGCAGACTCTCGCTCAGGGTGGCGCAGTTGATGGTGACAAAGCTTTGATCCCAGCGCGCCGAGAGATAATGTAGGCGGTGGGCGATCAGCTCCTTGCCCGTCCCCCGCTCACCGATGATCAGCACGGGTTTGCGCAGCGGGGCGAGCCGTGAGGCCTGCTCAATGATCTCGAGAAATGCGTTGGATTCCCCCAGCAGGCTTTCCGTGGCCGTGGTCATAGTGATCCCTGTCAGTTGTAAAAGCTGGTCAATCTTACCAAAAGTTGGTGATTTTAATCATCACTTGCGCGAGGCATCTTGCAATCCGGCTATTCTGCCCCATATAAATCAACAAGTTAAATTTTGTTCCAGATTGGCACACAAGTTGCCATTGTCAATGGAGAAACAACGCCATGCCAATAACAGGAGTGCAATCATGAGTATTTTTTCCCGTCTGGCCGACATCATCAATTCCAACCTGACGGCCCTGCTCGACAAGGCAGAAGATCCCCAGAAGATGGTGCGTCTGATCATCCAGGAGATGGAAGACGAGCTGGTCAAGGAGCGTTCCAATCTGGCCCGCTTCCTCGCCAGCCAGAAAGAGATTGGCCGTCAGGTCGCCCGCCATCAGGAGCGGGTCGACGAGTGGCAAGCCAAGGCCGAGCTGGCCCTGACCAAGGGACGTGAAGATCTGGCCCGCGCCGCCCTTATCGAGAAGAAAAAGCAGACCGAGTTGTCGGAGACCCTCTACCGCGAGCAGCAGGCGGTCGACAGCGGCATCGAGAAGCTGGGTGAAGAGATCCGACAGCTCGAGGCCAAGCTGGAAGATGCCCGCGCCCGTCAAAAGGCGATGGCCATTCGCACCGAAGCGGCCAGCAGCCGTCTCAACGTGCAGAGTCAGGTAGCCCGTGGCGAGAGCCAGGCGGTGGTGAGCAAGTTCGAGCGGATGGAGCGTCGCATCGACGAAATGGAAGCCCGCGCCGATCTGGGTCAGTCCGACAAGGCGCTGGCGCAGCAGTTTGCCGAGCTGGAAGTGGACGATCAGATAAGTCGCGAGCTGGAAGCCATGCGCCAAAAGCTGGGCCAGGGCGACAGCAAAAGCGAAGGTAAACAGGGGGAGTAACAGATGGAAGATCTGCTGGGCGTATTGATGGTTCCCATGGTGGTCTTCATGGTGGTGGTAGCCCCCATCTGGCTGGTGCTGCACTATCGTGCCAAGGGGCGGATTGGCGCCGGTCTTGCCGATAGCGAGCGGGAACAGCTGCAAGGGCTGCTGGCTCGCACCGAGAAGATGCAGGAGCGAGTGGGCGCGCTGGAGTCGATTCTGGATGCAGAAGTACCCGGTTGGAGGAACAAGGTATGAACAGTGTCAGTCGTGAAGGGCGTAACCTTTATCGCGATCCCCAGCGCGGCAAGATAGCCGGGATCTGTGCCGGTCTGGCAGAGTATTTCGGGGTGGAGACCTGGATCGTGCGGCTGCTCGCCATCAGTGGCCTTATCTTCGCCGGTTTCATCACCTTCACAGCCTATATCGCCGCCTGGTTCTTGCTCGATAAAAAGCCGGTCACCCTCTATTCCCACGAGGATGCCGACTTTGCCGAGGTGCGGATGAAGGCGCGCAGCTGGCAGGCGGGGATCACCCCTCATCAGGCGCTGGGCCGCATCGCGCAGGAACTTGACGCGCTGGAGCCGAGAGTTCAGCGGATCGAGAAGCTGGTGACCTCCAGGGAGTTCACCCTGCAGCGGGAATTTCGCAAGCTATAGTGCTTGCCAAAGCACCGAATGTCGATGGCGGCGTCTTCTGTGATGCGCCACCATCGACGCCAACTATCCAGACGTGGATAAACGGTCGACCTCTCGCACGGCCAAACACGCCGGATGCAACCACCAAGGGAGAACGGGTCAAGCCTTGATACTCAATAAACTGGAACAGAAGTTGACTCGCCTGCAGAGCAAGGCGAACGACGTGGTGAACCGGGTGCGGGATCGCCATATCCGGCTGGCGGTGACCGGCCTATCTCGCAGCGGCAAAACCGCCTTTATCACGGCGCTGGTCAACCAGCTGGAACACGCGGCCATCGATGGCCGTTTGCCGTTGTGGGATGCCCTGCGTCAGGGGCGCATCCTCGGCGCCCGCCGAGTGCCGCAGCTCAATGCCCACATCCCCACCTTTGCCTACGAGCGTGGCCTCGACTCCCTGTTTGGCGATCCACCGGCCTGGCCCGAGCCCACCCGCGGCGTGGCCGAAGTGCGCCTCGAAATTCGCTATCGCACCCGTCACCCCCTGCGCAAGCATCTGGGGGAGATCTCCACCCTCTACGTGGATCTGGTGGACTACCCCGGGGAGTGGCTGCTCGACTTGCCGCTCCTTGAGATGAACTACGAGCTGTGGAGCGAACAGGTGCGCGAACAGCTTCGTCGCCCAGAGCTGCAGGCACTTGCCGCCAGCTGGCTGACACCCGGGTGGCAGGCCGATCAGCGCTTCGAAGAGCGGCCGGTGGCTGAGCTGGCCGAGCGCTACACCGCCTATCTGCACGCCTGCAAACAGGAGCTGGGATTGCACCTGATCCAGCCCGGCCGCTTCGTCTTGCCGGGGGAGTATGCCGGAGCCCCCATGCTGCAATTTGTCCCCTGGGTGTGGGAGATGCCCGTCGGCGAGCCTGCCGATGGCACCCTCTACGCCACCCTCAAACAGCGCTTCGAGCAGTACAAACAGCATCTGGTGCAGGGTTTTTATGAGCAGCACTTTGCCGGCTTCGATCGCCAAATCGTGCTGGTGGACTGCCTGCAGCCCCTCAACGCCGGGGCAGCCAGCTTTGGCGACATGCAGCAGGCCATCGCCCGCATCATGGAGAGCTTTGCCTACGGCAAGAGCAACTGGTGGCGGCGACTCTTCTCGCCCCGTATCGACAAGCTGCTGTTTGTGGCGAGCAAGGCCGATCACGTTACCCCCGAACAGCATGCGCCCATGGTCTCCCTGCTCCAGCATCTGGTGCGCAGTGGCCGTGGCCAGGCCCGTTTTGAGGGGATCACCACCGAGTGTCTGGCGCTCGCCGCCATCAAGGCGACCGAGGTGGGCAAGGGGGTGGCCAATGGCCGCGAGTTCCCCGCCATCCGCGGCACCAGCCTGAGCGGTGAGCCGCTGCTGCTCTTCCCCGGGGAGGTGCCGCCTCATATTCCCCCCGCACAGTGGTGGAACAGTCAGGGTTTTGATTTTCAGGCGTTTCGCCCCATGCCCATGAGTCCGCATCAGGCGCTGCCCCATATCCGGCTCGATGCGGCGTTGGAGTTTCTGCTCGGGGATCACCTCGAATAACGGTGTGCGGTCTTGGCACCTGAGCCGAAGGCTGCGCACAGGAGAACAATGCGATGAACGATCAGATAAAAGAGCGGCCTCCGCTGCAGGGCAAGGTGATCCTTGAGCCTGCCTTGACGGTGGCCAGTGACGAGCGACCGCCCGCACCGGCCCAGCGGCTGGAGGAGGCGAGTTTCGAGTGCCTCGACGAGCTGGACGAGTTCACCGAGGTGGAGAGCGCCCTCGTCATCAAGCCGCGCCGCCGTCATCGGCTCTTGGCCTGGGGGCTGGGGGCGGTCGGTCTGCTCTCGTTGGGCCAATATGGCTCCTTCCTTTACGATCAATTCCTCACCACCCCGCTCTGGGGCAGCGCCTGGCTGGCAGCCTCGGCGCTGGTGGCGGCGGGGACCGCCAGCGTGGTGGGGCGCGAGTGGCTGCGACTGCGGACCCTCAAGCGGCGTCAGGATGTGCGCTCGCGCGCAGAAGATCTGCTTGCTCATCAGGGAGTCGGGCAGGGGCAGGCCTTTTGCGAAGGGTTGGCGGTCAAAAGTGGCGACAAGGGGCGCGAAGGGTATCAAGCCTGGCTGGCCCAGCTCGACGAGAGCCACAGCGATCGGGAGGTGCTGACCCTTTACAGTCAGCTGGTACTCGGCGAACGCGACAAGCTGGCGCAGGCGCGGGTGGCCAAATGGTCGGGGGAGGCCGCCGTGCTGGTGGCGCTCAGCCCGCTCGCCACCGTCGACATGATGCTTATGCTGTGGCGTAACCTGCGGATGATCGAAGATATCGCCGATGTCTACGCCATCGAGCTTGGCTACTGGAGCCGCATACGCCTCATCCGTCAGGTGTTTCGCAACATGCTCTACGCCGGTGCCACCGAGCTGGTGACCGAGGTGGGGATGGACTTGCTGGGCGCCGAGTTTGCCGCCAAGCTCTCTGCCCGCGCGGCGCAAGGGGTGGGGGCTGGGCTGCTCACCGCTCGCCTTGGCCTGCGCACCATAGAGGCGTGCCGCCCGCTGCCCTGGTGTGCGGACGAGAAACCGAAACTCGGCGAGCTGCGCAAGCGGCTGATCGGCCAGCTGGCGGGGTATCTCAACAAATCCTGATAGCCCTATCTGCACCTTGCTGCGATGACCCATGCCCCTGTCGTGCTCGCCAAGCCGCAGGGGCATGGTTTTAATCGGCAGATCATTGAGTTGGCAGCAGTGCCCGACTTTTGCGAGGCGCCCGTTTACGGTTAAGCTGGCACTCAATCGTACCAATCACACCAATCGTACCAATCGGCAAGGATGCCCGATGAACTTTACCTTTCGCCAGATCCGTTATTTCGTGGCCGTGGCCGACAGCTTTTCAGTGAGTCGCGCCGCCGCCGAGCTGCATATCTCCCAGTCGGCGGTCACCAGCGCCATTCGCGAGCTGGAGACCGAGCTGGGCGCCCCGCTATTCGAGCGCAACCCGCGCGGCGTCACCCTCACCACCCAGGGCCACCAGTTTTTGCTCCACGCCCGCCGTATTCTCGGCGCCATGACCGAGGCGAGCCACTCACTCAAAGCGGTGGCCCAGCAGGATCAGGGACGACTCACCATCGGCGTGACCACATTGGTGGCGGGTTACTACCTTTCAGAGGCGCTCGGCCGTTTTCGCCGCGCCTTTCCGGCGGTACAGATCGAGGTGAAGGAGGATGAACAGCCCTTCCTTGAGCACCAGATCGTCAACGGTGAGGTGGATGTGGGAATCCTGATGACCAACCGCACCATCCGGCAAGAGGCGTTTGATACCGAATTGCTGACCCGTTCGCCGCTGCGGCTCTGGCTGGCCGCCAACCACCCGCTCTGCGCCGAGTCGACCCTCTCGCTCACCGCGCTGGGGGAGGAGCCGATGATCTCGCTGACCGCCGATCAGCTCGATCAGATCATCGGTGGCGGCCTGCGTCGTTACGGCATCTCCCCCCGCATCGTACTGCGCACCGCATCGGTGGAGGCGGTGCGCAGTCTGGTCGCCAGCCAGCTCGGGGTCGCCCTGTTGCCCGATTTTGCCTATCGCCCCTGGTCGCTGGAGCAGGAGCGGGTCGAGGCGCGCCCCATCAAGGAGCCCATTCCCGCCATCGATATCGGGCTGGTGTGGCGCCGTGGTTCTCGGCTGGATTGGACGGCGCGGGAATTTATCGATATTGCGCGGGATCAGAGCCGGTTGCGGGCCCGTCAGGCGCTCCCTCGTTAGCCATCTCTTGCGGGGTAGCCACCAAAAATCAGATTCATCTGCACTCGATATCGATTTAGCTGATACCTGAGCCACCAAAAATTGAAATATTCATCGTATTGCCACTCCCCTAAGCTCATTGCTGGTTAACAGGATGTTAACGCCCATGGTGGCGTTCCTTCACCTGATGCAAGTCAACACAATGCAAGGAGTGCATGATGAAATTGACCCCTCTGATGCTGGCTCTTGTTCCGGCGCTGCTGGTAGGCCAGACCCAGGCTGCCCCGACCGAGCTCGGCAAGGGTGAAGGCCAGCTCAATATCGTGGCCTGGGCTGGCTACGTTGAGCGTGGCGAGACCGACAAGAACTACGACTGGGTGACCGGATTCGAGAAAGAGACCGGCTGCAAGGTGAACGTCAAGACGGCGGCCACCTCGGACGAGATGGTGGCCTTGATGAACGAGGGGGGCTTCGATCTGGTGACCGCCTCCGGCGATGCCAGTCTGCGTCTGATTGCCGGTGGCAAGGTGCAGGCGCTCAATCTGGCACTCATCCCGAGCTACAGCAAGATTGATCCCCGGCTGCAAAATGCCCCCTGGCACACTGTGGATGGCAAGCACTACGGCGTGCCCTACCAGTGGGGCGGCAATATCCTGATGTACAACACCAAGGTGTTCCCCAAGGCACCGGACTCCTGGAACGTGGTATTCGAGGAACAGACCCTGGCGGATGGCAAGTCCAACAAGGGGCGGGTGCAGGCCTTTGACGGCCCGATCCACATCGCCGATGCCGCCCTCTATCTGATGACCCATCAGCCCGCACTGGGCATCAAGGATCCTTACGAGCTGAACGAGGATCAGTACAAGGCCTCCCTCGATCTGCTGCGCAAGCAGCGCCAGCTGGTGGGACGCTACTGGCATGATGCCTTCGTCCAGATCGATGACTTCAAGAACGAAGGGGTGATCGCGTCAGGCTCCTGGCCGTTCCAGGCCAATGCCCTGATTGCCGACAAGCAGCCCATCGCCACCACTGTGCCGAAAGAGGGAGTGACCGGTTGGGCCGATACCAGCATGGTGCACAGCGATGCCAAGAACCTCACCTGCGCTTACAAGTGGCTGGAGCACTCCCTGAGCAACAAGCTGCAGGGGGATCTCGCCGCCTGGTTTGGCTCGGTGCCTGTGGTACCTGCCGCCTGTGAGGGCAATGCCCTGCTGGGCCCGACCGGGTGCAAAACCAACGGTATCGACAACTTCGATCGGGTTCGCTTCTGGCGCACTCCGGTCTCCCAGTGCAAGAGCCAGGGAACTTGCGTGCCCTATTACCGCTGGGTTTCCGACTATATCGCCATTCTGGGCGGCCGCTAAGGCGGGGTGAGCAAGGTGGTCGGAACCGCTGCCACCTTGCCAACGGCAGGGGCGCTGCGCCTCCTCTGCACGACTGCCGAGAGCGGATAATCAAGCGGGCCGGACAGGAGTCCGGCCCATCCCAGTACAGACAAGGACGCCCCATGAACGCCGTACAATTTGACCGGGTCAGTCGCCACTATGGCGATGTGAAGGCGGTCGACGACATCTCTTTCCAGATCCCCTCCGGGGAATTCTTTACCCTGCTGGGGCCGAGCGGTTCCGGCAAGACTACTTGCCTGCGGATGATCGCGGGCTTCGAGTACCCGAGCGACGGGGAGATCCGCCTGTTTGGCGAACCCTGCTCCACCGTGCCCCCCTACGATCGCAACCTCAACACCGTGTTTCAGGACTATGCCCTGTTTCCCAACATGGATGTGCGCGACAACATCGGCTATGGCCTGATGCTCAAGGGGGTCGCCAAGGCGGAGCGTTACCGCAAGGTGGACGAGATGCTGGAACTGGTACGACTGCCCGGGGTCGGCAAGCGCCGCCCAAGCCAGCTCTCCGGCGGCCAGCGCCAGCGCATCGCCATCGCCCGGGCGCTTATCAACCAGCCACGCATCCTGCTGCTGGACGAGCCGCTGGGGGCCCTCGATCTCAAGTTGCGCGAGCAGATGCAGCTTGAGCTAAAGGCGTTGCAACGCCAGTTGGGCATCACCTTTATCTTCGTCACCCACGATCAGCAGGAGGCGCTCTCCATGAGCGACCGGATCTGCATCTTCAGCCAGGGCAAGATCGAGCAGATCGCTGCGCCAGATACCATCTACGATGCTCCGGCGACGCCGTTTGTGGCCCGCTTCGTTGGCACCGTCAATCTGTTCGAAGGGGAGCAGGCCAGACGGCTGTGCGGTGACGGCAGCCAGATGATGGTGCGCCCGGAGCGGATCCGGCTCGCTGAGGCGGGTGCGCCGGGCTGGTCGGGAGAGATCCGCGAGGTGGAGTATCTGGGCCCCTTCGTCCGTTATCGGGTTGATCTCGGGGAGCAGCTCGAGATCATCGTCAACCACCCCAATGAGGGGCAGGCCCGTCTGGCGCGTGGCAGCAGGGTCAGCCTCAGCTGGCCGGAGCAGGCTATCCATCGCCTGAGCTGCGCCCATCAGGGGGCGCAGCCATGAGTGCCCCTCACAGTGCGAGTCTTGCCATGAACCATCAGCCCGAACCTGCCCGTTTCAGGCCGCTGCGGCGCCTCTCGACCCTGCTCTATGGTCGGCCCGGCCTGCTGCTGGCGATCCTGCTGGGGCCGCCGCTGCTGTGGCTCGGCATCATCTATGTCGGCTCCTTGCTGATGCTGCTCTCCAACTCTCTGTTCGGGCTGGACGAGTTCAGCGGTCAGGTGCGCCACGAGCTGGGGCTGCAAAACTTCGTCGCCCTGCTGCGGCCGGAGAATCTGGATGTGATCGGCCGCACCGTCGGCATGTCGTTGCTGGTGACCCTGGCCTGCGCCCTGCTCGGTTTTCCGGTTGCCTACTACATGGCACGCTACACCAGTGGCAAGACCCGGGCGCTGTTCTATGTGGGGATCATGCTGCCGCTCTGGTCCAGCTATCTGGTGCGGGTCTATGCCTGGAAGCTGATTTTGGCCAAGGAGGGGGTAGTGAGCTGGCTGGCCGACAGCATGGGGCTGGAGTGGCTGCTCGATGCCATCCTCTCCCTGCCGGTGATAGGTGGCCCGTCGCTCTCTTTTTCGCGGCTCGGCACCTTTATCGTGTTCGTCTATGTCTGGCTGCCCTTCATGATCCTGCCCATTCAGGCAGCGGTGGAGCGTATACCGCGATCCCTGCTGGAGGCGAGCAGCGATCTGGGGGCGACACCCGCCCAGACCTTTCGCAACCTGATCCTGCCGCTGACGTTGCCCGGTGTGGTGGCGGGCTCCATTTTCACCTTCTCGCTGACCCTCGGTGATTACATCATCCCCGGCATCATCGGCAACTCGACCATGTATATCGGTCAGGTGGTCTACATGCAGCAGGGAACGGCGGGCAACCTGCCCTTTGCCGCAGCCTTCTCGCTGGTGCCGATCCTTATCATCGCCATCTATCTGGCGATTGCGAAACGACTGGGGGCTTTTGATGCGCTTTGACCCTATCGCTTTGAACCGGCAGCAAGGAGGCCTTCATGTCAGCTAGCTCAGTGAGCCGTCAGGGAGAGCGCCCTTCGGGCCTGCTCAAGTACGCCGCCATCGGTGGACTCTTGTTCCTGCACTTTCCCATTCTGTTTATCTTCCTCTACGCCTTCACCAGCGAGAGCAAGAGTTACCAGTTTCCGCCTCCCGGGCTCACCCTCAAGTGGTTCGAGGTGACCCTCAATCGTCCCGATGTGTGGCGTGCCATCCAGCTGTCGCTGGAGGTTGCTGGGCTGGCGACGCTGGCAGCCATGATCCTCGGCACCTTGGCGGCAGGGGCCATTGCCCGCAGCCGCTTCTTCGGTCAGGAGGTGGTGTCGCTCTTGCTGGTGCTGCCCATCGCGCTGCCCGGCATCGTCACCGGTATCGCGCTGCGCTCGGCCTACGGCCTGATGGAGATCCCGTTCAGCTTCTGGACCATCGTTATCGGCCACGCCACCTTCTGTGTGGTGGTGGTCTACAACAATGCGCTGGCCCGTTTTCGCCGCACCAACCAGAGCCTCATCGAGGCGTCGATGGATCTCGGGGCCGACGGCTTCCAGACCCTGCGCTACGTGATCCTGCCCAATCTGGCAACGGCGCTGCTGGCGGGGGGCATGCTGGCCTTTGCCCTGAGTTTTGACGAAGTGATCGTTACTACCTTCACGGCGGGCCAGCAGACCACCCTGCCCATCTGGATGTATCAGGAGCTGATCCGTCCCCGAGACAGGCCGGTCACCAACGTGGTGGCCCTCATCATAGTGGCCTTCACCACTATCCCCATTTTGCTTGCCTACTACCTTACTCGCGACACCCATGATGTCGCTGGCAGTGGCAAATGATGACTCAACGCGTGCGCAAGGATGCAACCATGAAACTCTCTACCCAACTCTTGATTGATGGCCAGTTTGTGACCGGCGAGGGGCAGGCCGAACCCATTCTCAACCCGGCTAACGGCGAACAGATCGCCGCCGTGCCCGAAGCCTCGTTCGAACAGGTGAACCGGGCGGTGAACGGTGCCCAGCGCGCCTTCGCCCAGTGGAGCCGCACTACCCCTGCCCAGCGCAGCAACCTGCTGCTGCGTCTGGCGGATCTCGTCGAACGCCACGCCGAGGAGTTCGCGGCGCTCGAATCCCTCAACTGCGGCAAACCCTATCTGGCCGTGCTCAACGACGAGCTGCCCGCAGTGGTGGACTGCTTCCGCTTCTTTGCCGGGGCGGCCCGCTGCCTGCAAGGGCCGCTGGCGGGGGAGTATCTCGAGGGGCATACCAGCATGATCCGCCGCGACCCCATAGGTGTTGTGGGCAGTATCGCCCCCTGGAACTACCCGCTGATGATGGCGGCCTGGAAGATGGCGCCGGTGCTGGCAGCGGGCAATACGGTGGTGCTCAAACCCTCCGAACAGACCCCGCTCACCGCGCTGCGTTTGGCGGAGCTGGCCAGCGAGATCTTTCCCCGCGGCGTTATCAACGTCATCTGTGGGCGGGGGGAAAGCGTGGGGGCGCCGCTGGTGGAGCACCCGCTGGTGCGGATGGTGTCGCTCACCGGCGATATCGCCACCGGTCAGAAGATCCTGCAGAGCGCCGCCCGCACCATGAAGCGCACCCACCTTGAACTGGGGGGCAAGGCGCCGGTGATCATCTTCGACGATGCGGATCTGGAGGCCGTAGTGGCGGGTATTCGCACCTTCGGTTTCTACAACGCAGGGCAAGATTGCACCGCCGCCTGCCGTATCTATGCCCAGGGCAAGATCTACGACAAGTTCGTCGCCGCCATGACCGAGGCGGTGGCCTCCATCAAGGTGGGAAGCCAGTACGAGGAGGGGGTGGAGATGGGGCCGCTTATCTCGGACAGACAGCGCAACCGGGTCGCCAGCTTTGTCGAGCGGGCCCAGAGCAGCGGTCATGTGGAGGTGACGGCGGGGGGCAAGATCCGTCCCGGCAACGGCTTCTTCTTCGAGCCGACCCTGATTGTCGGGGCCCGTCAGGAGGATGAGATCGTGCGCCGCGAGGTATTTGGCCCTGTGGTGTCGGTGACCCGTTTCAACGATGCCGAGCAGGTGGTGCAGTGGGCCAACGACTCGGACTATGGCCTCGCCTCGTCGGTCTGGACCAAGGATCTGAGCCTCGCCAGCAAGGTGGCCAGCCACCTGCAATATGGTTGCACCTGGATCAACACCCACTTCATGCTCACCTCCGAGATGCCTCATGGCGGCATGAAAATGTCGGGTTACGGCAAGGATCTCTCCCTCTATGCGCTGGAGGATTACACTGTGCCGCGCCATATCATGGTCAAGCTGTAGTGGGGATTGGTTAGCGGGTTGTCACAATTTATTTACAACTGTTTCAGGCAGCCGACTCATGGGTCGGCTGCTTTTTTTATTGCCATTTCGTTACAGTGAAGCCGTGATGAAACGGCAAGGCGCCTGATGTGGCGCCAGAGGATGGAACCGCTATGGCAACCTTCTATACCGCCCACCAGCCGGATGCTGACGGGATGATCCACTACAGCAACGAGGAGCATGGCACCTGGCAGATCCTGATTGAACGCCAGTATGCTGCGTTGGCAGGCACTGCGTGTGACGAGTATCTGGCTGGTCTCGCCAGACTGGGATTGCCCCGTGATCGCATCCCCCAGCTGGCAGAGATCAACGCCGTCTTGCAGCCTGCGACCGGCTGGTCGGTGGCGGCGGTGCCTGCGCTTATCTCGTTCGATCGCTTCTTCGCCCTGCTGGCCAACCGCCAGTTTCCGGTGGCCACCTTTATCCGGCGCCGTGATGAGCTCGACTACCTGCAAGAGCCCGATATCTTTCACGAGATCTTCGGCCACTGCGCCATGTTGACCAATCCGGCCTTTGCTCACTTTACCCACCTCTACGGTCAGTTGGGGCAGCAGGCGAGCAAGGAGCAGCGGGTTTTTCTGGCGCGGCTCTACTGGTTCACCGTGGAGTTTGGCCTGCTGGCGACACCTGACAGGCTGCGTATCTACGGCGGCGGCATTCTCTCCTCCATCGGCGAGACCGCCTATGCCCTCTCCGGCCAGCCGCTGCTGCAACCCTTCGATCTGCTGACTGTACTGCGCACCCCGTATCGCATCGACATCATGCAGCCCACCTATTTTGTGCTGCCGAGTCTCGATCATCTCTACCGGTTGACCGGGGAGGAGATCATGGCTGCTCTGGCGGAGGCCAGTCGGCTTGGCCTCTATCCGCCGCGCTTTGAGGTTCCCGTTGGCAAACAGGCGAGCTGACCAAAAGCAAACAACCCTATTTCATTTTCATTAATTCAAGCAGGAGTAACCCATGTCCGAATTGGCCAGCCAGCAGTGTGAAGCGTGTCGCGCCGATGCCCCCAAGGTGAGCGATGAGGAGCTGCGCGAGCTGATGCAGCTTATTCCCGACTGGCAGCCGCTGGTGAAGGAGGGAGCGCTGCAACTGCGGCGGGAATTTACGTTTCGCAACTTCAAGGAGGCGCTGGCCTTTACCAACCGCCTGGGGGAGCTGGCGGAAGCGGAGTTCCATCATCCGGCCATCCTGACCGAGTGGGGGAAGGTGACCGTCAGCTGGTGGACCCACAAGATCGGCGGATTACACCGCAACGACTTCATCATGGCTGCGCGTACAGACCAATTGCCCAGATAATCTGAGAACAGGTTGAGGCGGAGTATCCCCCTTCCTGTATTTCTGACCGAATGGGGGAAGGTGACCGTCAGCTGGTGGACCCACAAGATCGGCGGATTACACCGCAACGACTTCATCATGGCTGCGCGTACAGACCAATTGCCCAGATAATCTGAGAACAGGTTGAGGCGGAGTATCCCCCTTCCTGCATTTCTGACCGAATGGGGGAAGGTGACCGTCAGCTGGTGGATGCATAAGATCGGCGGTTTGCATCGCAACGACTTCATCATGGCGGCGCGCACCGATCAGTTGCTTCGGTAATCGCACCCCACACCAGCGTCATCGGTTGACCCGGGCCTGCCTGCGAAAGCGGGGCGGGCCCGCATTTTTATGGGCTGGCGCTCGCACTGGGGGGATCGAGACTGTATTATCCGCTCATTCATAGAGTTAGCTAGGAAGTGTGTCCCGAATGCGTCTTGAAGTCAGCTGTGAAGACCGCCTGGGCCTGACCCGGGAACTGCTCGACCGCCTGGTGGAGCACAATATCGATCTGCGCGGCATCGAAATCGATACCTCAGGCATCATCTATCTCAACTTTCCCGAGCTGGAGTTCAGTGATTTTCAGCACCTGATGCCGGAGATCCGCCGTATTCCCGGCGTCTACGACGTCAAGACCATCCCCTACATGCCTTCCGAGCGAGAGCACCACGAAATCGAGGCGCTGCTCAAGGCGCTGCCGGATCTGGTCTTCTCCCTCGACAGCAAGGGCAAGGTGACCCAGGCCAACCAGTCGGCCCTCACCACCCTCGGCTTGCCGGTGGAGGAGGTGCGCGGCGTGGCGCTCGGTTCGCTGGTGAAGGGTTTCTCCTTCACCCGCTGGCTGGAGGCGAGCGAGATCAAGCCGCAGACCTGCAAGCTCAGTTTCAATGGCGAAGAGTATCTGGCAGATCTGATGCCGCTGTTCGTGGCAGAAGCCCGCGGCAAGCAGGCGCTGGCTGGGGCCGTGGTGGTGCTCAAATCTGCCCGTCGGGTCGGCCTGCACTTCAGCGCGCTCCATGCGGTGGAAGTGGGGGGCTTCGAGCATCTGCAGGCCGAGAGCCCCAAGATGAAAGAGGTGCTGTCGCATGCGCGCAAACTGGCGATGCAGGACGCGCCGCTGCTGATTGTCGGTGAGACCGGCACCGGCAAGGAGCTGCTGGCCCGAGCATGTCACGGTGCCAGCCTGCGCTCCAGCCACCCCTTTATGGCCCTCAACTGCGCCGCCATGCCCGATAACGTGGCCGAGAGCGAGCTGTTTGGTTATGCCCCCGGTGCCTTTGGCAACAACACCGAGGGCAAGCGCGGCGTGCTGGAGCTGGCGAGCGGCGGCACCCTGATGCTGGACGAGATCGGCGATATGTCTCCCCATCTGCAGACCAAATTTTTGCGGGTGTTGCAGGATGGGGTGTTCCGCCGGGTTGGTGACGAGCAGGAGGTGAAGGTCAACGTGCGTTTCATCTGCACCACCCAAAAACAGTTGCTGGATCTGGTGCACGAAGGAACCTTCCGCGAGGATCTCTACTACCGTCTCAACGTGCTCAGTCTGGCGCTGCCCCCCCTGCGCGAGCGCAAGGCAGACATCATGGTGCTGGCCCAGCAGTTTGTCTCTCGCTTTGCCAGCGAGTTGCAGCGACCCCGTCCGCGCTTTACCCGCAACATGGCCGATTACCTGACCGCCTACCGCTGGCCGGGCAACGTGCGTCAGCTGCGCAACTGTCTCTACCGTGCCATGACCCTGCTGGAAGGGGATGAGCTGGGGCCCGAGCAGATCGACCTGCCGGTGGCGGCCGATACCATGCCGCTGATCGACGAGTGGTTTGAGGGGAATCTCGACGATGCGGTGAAGCGCTTCGAGAGCCAGCTGCTGGCCCGGCTCTATCCCGCCTTCCCGTCGACGCGCCAGCTGGCCAAACGCCTGGGCGTGTCGCATACCGCCATCGCCAACAAGCTGCGGGAATACGGCATCAGCAAGAAGTGATTTCCGCCTTGCTGCCTGCCACCAGAGAGCCCGTTACCAGACGGGCTCTCCGTTTTCTTTACACGAACTCTGTCGATGATGGCGGGGTGAGACTTGTCAGGTCAGTGTCAGCCAACTTACTATCTGGGTTCATCTACCCGAACCGCAATGCCATAGCAGCGGTATTGTCAAGGCGACCACCTCCCGATCATGCTGTTACTCTTTTCCCCCCGTTTCACTGCTCGTCTGGCGCTCCTGTTGGTTGCGTTTGGCCTGCTGTTGCCCCGCGCGCTGGCGGAAACGGCCGCAGAGAGCCGGGCGACGGCGGTCAGGGAGCTGGTGCTCGATATCATGAGTTACACCCGCTGGCCCACCGAGCCTGCGGTGCTGCGCATGTGTGTGGCGGCGCCGACCGAATATGCCGGCGCCCTCTTTACCATCGATCGTCAGGCCAATGGCCGCACCGTGCAGGTCCATCGTTACGAGGCGAGCGATCCGGCCATCAGCGATCACTGCGATGTGCTCTATCTGGGAGTGCTCGACGAGCCGACCCGGATTGCGCTGTTTGCCCGCCTGCAGGGACACCCAGTGCTCAGCATCAGCGAATACAACCACGACTGCTCCACCAGCTCGGTGTTTTGCCTGCAGACCTCGCCGGACAGCGTGCGGGTGCGGTTTAAAGTGAACCTCGATGCCCTGGCCCTGAGCGGCGTGCGGGTGCATCCCGCCGTGCTCAAGCTGGCCCATGCCGACAAGGGGGTTCCATGAGACGACAGGTGAGCGCGGCTCCCCGCCGTCTGACCCTGCGTCAGAGCCTGGGGCGAACCCATCTGGTGGCCGCCATCACAGCCGTCAGTGTGGCGGGACTCTTTTTTACTCTGGTGGCCCTGCTGGTAGTGCGTTTTTACGCCGACCACAATCTGGAGCTGGTAGCCCGCGCCATCAGCTACAGCGCCGAGGCGGCGGTGGTGTTCCATGATGAGGAGGCGGCGAGCGAGGCGCTCAGTGGTATCGTTGCCAAGGAAGAGGTGGCCGAAGCCACTATCGTACTGACCAATGGTCAGCTGCTCGCCAGTTGGGAGCGCCCCAGAAGCAACCCGCTGGTGACGCTCGAAGACTATCTGGCCCAACTGCTGATGCCGGGGCCTGTCAAACTCCCCATGCTGCGGGGGGGTGAGCAGATCGCCACCATCGAGCTGCGCGGCCACGGTGAATACCTGTTGTTGTTTTTGCTCTCGGCGCTGCTGGTGATGGTTGTTTGCCTGATGCTGAGCGCCATGGTGGCACTCTATGTGGCTGACCGGATGCAGGTCTCCATCACCGCACCGCTGCGCAAACTGGCACTTGTCGCCCACTCGGTACGCCGACAGCGCACCCTGGGGATGCGGGCGCCACCGGCCGATATCGTCGAGATTAACGAGCTGGGGGATGACTTCAACTCCCTGCTGGACGAGCTGCAAGCCTGGCAGGCCCAGCAGGCCCGCGAAAATGCCAGCCTGCTCCATCAGGCGACTCACGATGCTCTCACCGGACTGCCCAATCGCGCCCTGTTTGAAGCGCGGCTCGCGCAGGCCATCTCCCTCGGCGAGCAAGAGGGGTTTGCGCTGCTCTATCTCGACTGCGATCGCTTCAAGCAAATTAATGACACGCTGGGGCATAACGCCGGTGACGATGTGCTGATCGCGCTCTCAAGACGGGTGCAGCATCAGCTGCGTCCGGATGATCTGGTGTTTCGCCTCGGTGGTGACGAGTTTGCGGTGCTGGTTGGCCCACTCCAGCGACAGCATGAGGTGGAAGAGGTGATTGGCCGCATCCAGCAGGCGATGAGCGAACCGGTGGCGCTGCGTGACGGTCGTCAGCTGGTGGCCGGGGTGAGTGTCGGCTTCGCCGTCTATCAGGCGGGCATGAGTGCCAGCGTGCTGTGTGATCAGGCCGATGCAGCCATGTATCTGGCGAAACGGGCGCGCCGCAGTGAACAGCAAACCATCGCCTGACTGGCAAGAATAACAACATAAACAAGGAGCAAACCATGAAGATCACCCACCTGTTGAAAGTGACCCTGCTGGGGTTGATGTTGTCGCTGCTGGCCGGTTGCCAGAGCGCGCCCAAGGGGTTGACCCCGGAGCAAATCGCCGTGCTCAAGGAGCAGGGCTTTTATCTGACCGATGAGGGGTGGACGCTGGATCTGGCCAACCGGGTGCTGTTTGCCAACAACGTGGGGGAGCTCAATCCCCAGACTCGCCAATCCGTTGAAAAACTCGGTAAAACACTGCTTGGCGTAGGGTTGGACAAGGCGCGGGTGGATGGCCACACCGATAATACCGGCGAGAGCAGCTACAACCAGCAGCTCTCCCTGAAGCGGGCCCAGTCGGTGGCCGATGTGCTGGTCTCGGTCGGCATGAAGCCAGCCAATCTGGAGATCCATGGCCGTGGCGAGACCATGCCGCTGGCGGATAACAAGACCAGAGAGGGCCGGGCCGCCAACCGCCGGGTTGCCATCGTCATCAGCGATCAATAACCTTTTCATCGTTTCGTTACCCATAAAAAAGAGCGCCCGATCGGCGCTCTTTTTGATCGCGACAGCTGGGGTCGCGGGGGCATGTGGGGCAGGGTTACTGCGCGCTATTTTGCCCGTTATTGTCGTGATGGCTGCGCAGGCGGATGTTGATCATCTCCACCACCAGCGAGAAGGCCATGGCGAAGTAGATGTAGCCCTTCGGAATATGCAGGTCCATCCCCTCGGCCATCAGGGCGAAACCCACCAGGGTGAGGAAGGAGAGGGCCAGCATCTTGATGGTGGGGTGGGCATCGACGAAATCACCGATGGATTTGGCGGCAAACATCATGATGAAGACGGCGATCATGATGGCCAGCACCATCACCGGCACGTGATCGGCCATGCCGACCGCGGTGATCACCGAGTCGAGGCTGAACACGATATCGAGGATGGCGATCTGGATCAGGGTGCTGATAAAGCCCGAGGCCGCTTTGCTGACGCTTTCCGGCTCGGCCGCCCCTTCCAGGGTGACGTGGATCTCGTGGGCACTCTTGCCGATGAGGAACAGGCCCCCCAGCAGCAGGATCAGATCGCGGCCGGAGATGGCTTCACCCAGCACGGTGAAGAGCGGATCGGTGAGGCGCATCACCCAGGCCAGCGAGAGCAGCAGCAGGATCCGGGTACCCATGGCGAGCCCCAGACCCAGAATGCGCGCTTTTTGACGCTGCGCCTCCGGCAGGCGACCGACCAGGATGGAGATAAAGATGATGTTGTCGATGCCCAGCACGATCTCGAGCAGGGTAAGGGTGGCGAGTGCGACCCAGGCAGAGGGATCAAGAACCCATTCCAGCATGATTGAACCTTGGTTGAAAATTGGTTGGAAAATTGAAGCAGCGCATTCTAGCAGGGGCGCCACTGCTTGTCCCAGAGGGGGGAAAAGATAAAAATGGTGGCCATCGCAAGGGAGGCAGGCATGTTTCGATTAGGGTTCATCATTAATCCGGTCGCCGGGATTGGCGGCGCAGTGGGGCTCAAGGGCAGTGACGGTGTGGTGGCCGAGGCGCTGGCCCGTGGCGCTGTGCCCAAAGCGCAGGAGCGGGCGCGGCAAGCTCTGTTGCCACTGTGCGAGCTGAATGTCCCGTTCGAACTGCTGACGGTGGCGGGAGAGATGGGAGAGACGGTAGCCCGATCTCTGGGACTACCCTGTCGGGTCATCTATCAACCGGCCGGGGAGAGCACCTCGGCTGACGATACCCGCCACGCCGCCGGGCTGATGCGCGAAGCCGGGGTCGATCTGCTGCTGTTTGCCGGTGGCGATGGCACGGCGCGGGATATCTGCGCCGCGGTGGGGGAGTCTTGCCATGTGCTCGGCATTCCCGCGGGGTGCAAGATCCACTCCGGCGTCTACGGGGTGACGCCTGCCGCCAGCGGGCGGGTAGTGGCGCGGATGATCGCAGGGGAACTGCTCAGCCTGATCGATGCCGAGGTGCGCGACATCGACGAGGAGGCGTTTCGCGCGGGCAAGGTGCGGGCCCGCCACTACGGCCAGCTGAAGGTGCCCGGCGATCTGCGTTACGTACAGGCGGTCAAGCAGGGGGGAAAGGAGTCCGAAGAGCTGGTGTTGGCGGATCTCGCCGCCGGTGTGGTGGAGCAGATGGAGCCCGATACCCTCTATCTGATGGGCTCCGGCAGCACGGTGGCAGCCTGTATGGCTGAGCTTGGTCTGGAAAATACTTTGCTCGGTGTGGATCTGGTGGAAAATGGCCGACTTATCGGGCAGGATCTCAGCGCCGCCGAGATCCTGACCCGGATCCGCGGCCGTCGCTGCCGACTGATCATTACCCTGATAGGCGGACAGGGACATCTGTTCGGGCGCGGAAATCAGCAATTGAGTCCTGAGGTGATTCGGTGTGTCGGGCTGGAGAATATCCAGGTGCTGGCAACCAAAGCCAAGCTTGCCGCCCTTGCGGGCAGGCCGCTGCTGGTGGATACCGATGATCCCGAATTAAACCGGGCGTTGCGTGGTTATCTGCGAATAACCACGGGATACAAGGATCAGGTCATCTACCCGGTGGCCAACCCGGAATAGGACGCCAAGGACGCTGCTGGCCTGGCGCCAGAGAGCTGCAATCAACCGGATTGCGGTTCCATACCCCCGAATTTTTTGCCGCAAATGAGGCTGCGTTACATGACGATTCACGATTTTGAGCACAAGTTGTTGGGACTGATCGACAGCATGGTTGCCACCGCGACCGACGATGAGTTGTTTGCGGGGGGTTACCTGCGAGGTCATATCTCATTGGCCGTTGCCCGGGCCGAGCTGGAAGGCAAGACCCTGGTGCGGGACGTCAAGAGCTATGTGCTGCGCAGCCTCAACGAGGCGATCTTGCAAGGTGAGCTTTCTGAAGAGGATGAAAAACTGGTGCAGGCGATGTGGAGTCGTTTGCAACAAGACGCAGAAGCTTGATCGGATACACAATTCAAACTGAAGTTTGAGTTTATCCTTCCCCTGAAGTTAGTGAAAGGTTAATAATAAGTTTCGCCTTTTGTTTCAGGGATTAAACTATGGCCTCCTCCTCACGCATTGCCAATAAACTGCCGCTCGAGATGCTCTATCACTGGGAGCGGCAGTGTCCTGATCGAACCTACCTGCGTCAAACCATCAACCGCGAATATGTCGATTTCACCTGGGGTGAAGTGGCCGATGAAGCGCGGCGGATGGTGACGGCCTTGCGTCACCTCGGTCTGGTGGCCGGTGACAAGGTGGCGCTGCTCTCCAAGAACTGCGCCCAGTGGTTTATCGCCGATCTGGCGATGCAGATGGGGCAGTATGTGAGCGTGCCCATCTACCCGACTGCCAACGTCGACACCATCGAATATGTGCTGCGCCACAGCGAGGCCAAGGCGATCTTCGTCGGCAAGCTGGATGACTGGAAAAGTCAGGAGGCGGGGGTACCCGCCGATCTGCTGCGCATCGCCTTCCCCTATGACACCATGCCGGCCAGCCACCAGTGGGACGATCTGCTGGAGGCGCACGAGCCGATCCCTGACAGCCCGGTGCAGGCCCCTGACTCCCTGCTGAGTCTGGTCTACACCTCCGGCAGCACCGGCAAGCCGAAAGGGGCCATGCTGAGCGTCGAGCGCTACGCCTGGTCGTGCGAGAAGCTGGTGGAGACGGTGAGCCTGAGCCAGGCCGATCGGGGCTTCTCCTACCTGCCGCTGGCCCATATTACCGAGCGAGTCTACATCTATGGCGGCAGCCTCTATGGCGGCGCTACTATCGCGTTCCCTGAATCCCTCGACACCTTTATCGAAGATGTCAAACGCTGCCGTCCCACCGTCTTTATCTCGGTGCCACGACTGTGGGCCATGTTCCGCATCAAGATCCACGAGAAGCTGCCCCAGAACAAACTGGCGTTGCTGCTCAAGATCCCGCTCATCTCCGGCCTTATCAAACGCAAGCTGCAAAAGGGATTGGGGCTGGATCAGGCCCGGGTACTCGGCTGCGGCTCCGCGCCTGTCTCCCCTGCGCTGCTTGAGTGGTATCTGAGCATAGGCCTCAAGGTGACTGAAGCCTGGGGTATGACCGAGAACCACGCCTACTCCACCATCAACTACCCGTTCCGCGCCGACAAGATCGGCACCGTCGGCAAGGCGGGGATCGGGGTGACCATCAAGATCTCCGACGAGGGGGAGATCCTCTGCCGCTGCGAAGGGATGATGCTGGGTTACTACAAGGATCCCGAGCACAGCGCCGAGGCCATCGATGCCGAGGGGTGGCTGCACACTGGCGACATGGGCAAGCTGGACAAGGAGGGTTATCTCACCATCACCGGCCGGATGAAGGATGTGTTCAAGACCGCCAAGGGCAAGTATGTGGCGCCGGTGCCCATCGAGGGACTGCTGGGGCAGGAGCCCATCATCGAACAGCTCTGCGTTATTGGTTACGGCATGCCGCAGCCCATTGCGCTGGTGCAGCTGGCCGAGAGCGCCATGAAGGGCAATCGGGAGGAGGTCAACGCCAGACTGGAAGCGGCGCGGGTGCGGGTCAACGATCAGCTGGAATCTCATGCCAAAATTCGCGGCATTCTGGTAGTGAAGACCCCCTGGAATATCGAGAACGGCGTGCTGACCCCCACCATGAAGATCAAGCGTCACCTGCTGGAGCAAAAGTACGCCCAGGTCGGGGATCGCTGGCCCTCATCCCAAGTGGTGGTGTGGGAGGAGTAAATCCCATTTTTCCATAGCGCGACAAACAACAACGGCCCTTGATGGGCCGTTGTTGTGTTTGAGGCATATCACTCGCCGCTGTTTTGTCGGCGAGTAAAAGTGCGCCCGGTTAGATCTGCGCCAGCGCGGCTGCCAGATCGGCGATCAGATCGTCGGCATCTTCCACCCCGATGCTGAAGCGGATGAGGTCGTCATTGACTCCAGCGGCGAGGCGGCTCGCCTCGTCCATGGCGGCGTGGGTGGTACTGGCCGGATGGCAAGCGAGACTCTCGAGATCCCCCAGACTCACCGCCTGCACGAACAGTTGCAGGTTATCGAGCAGGGTAGCGCAGCGCTCAAACCCGCCCTCCAGCTCAATGCTCACCATGCCGCCAAAGCCGCTGGCGAAGGCGCCTAGGGCATCGTGGCCCGGATGGTTGGCAAGGCCCGGGTAGATCACCTTCTTCACCGCCGGATGGGCGGCCAGAAACTCGGCCACTTTCTGGGCATTGTGCAGGTGGGCATCCATCCGCAGCGGCAGGGTTTTGACCCCGCGCTGCAGCAGGTAGGCCTCCTGCGGGCCTATGGGGGAGCCGATATGCTTGAGGGCCACGGTGCGGATCGATTTCATCAGGGCGTGAGAGCCCGCCACCACCCCGGCGATGATGTCGCCGTGGCCGCCCAGATATTTGGTGCCGCTGTGCATCACTACATCGACCCCGAGCTCCAGCGGGCGCAGCAGGTAGGGGGTAAGGAAGGTGTTGTCACACACCGTGATGGCGCCCACCTTGCGGGCCGCTTCCACCACCAGTCGCGGATCCACCACCTTGAGGGTGGGGTTGGTCAGGGTTTCGAACAGTACCACCTTGGTGGCGGGGCGGATATTGGCCAGCAGATCCCGGTCACTCTCGTAGGCGGTGACCTTGATGCCGGCTCGGCTGAAGGTTTGCTTGAGGAAGGCATCGGTGCCGCCGTAGAGCGGGCCGATATAGGCCACCTCATCGCCGCTGTCGGCCAACGCATACATGATGGCGCTCACCGCCGCCATGCCGCTCGCCACCACCAGTGCCTCGTCGGCCCCTTCGAGGGCTGCCAGTTTCTGCTCCAGCTCGGCGGTGGTGGGGTTGCCAAAGCGGCTGTAGATAAAGCCGGGGGCTTGACCCGCGAAACGCTCCTTGCCCGCCTGGGCGTTGAAGTAGCTGAAGGTGCTGCTCTGGTAGAGCGGGGTGGTGAGGGCGCCGGTCTGGGGGTCGATCCTCTGGCCGCTGTGTACGCTCATGGTCTTGAATTTCATCGTGTTGCTCCGTGATGGCCAGGCTCTGGCCATGACTTGTTTTGTTGTTCGTTACATGTTGTTTTTGTCAGCGCGGGTATGTGCATGCGGCTTATGGCTTATGCATATACCCGCCTAGGGATCTTTACGCTGCTTAGGCCGTTATCGCTTCGCTTTCAGTGCGAGGGAGGCGAGCGGGTTCCACCGGCTCATAGTGACGCACCGCCACATCTGGGTGGGAGCGCAGCCGCCCCTTGAGCACGTTCTCCCCCACCTGATTAAAGAGCGGGTTGGTCGGGTCACTCTCCGGCCCTTGCGCCTGCGCTGCCAGCGCGGGGGAGAGGCTGAGCAGTGGCGCGGTGGCATCAAGCCGCGCCGCCATAAAGAAGGCGCAGGAGAGACGCGAGACGCCAGGCGGCGGGCTTACCCCTCGATGCAGGGTCGCCTTGAGATAGCCGTTGGAGGCCAGTTCCAGCAGCTCGCCGATATTGACCACCAGCGCTCCCGGCAGGGGCGGCGCGGAGATCCAGCCGTTGGCCGTCTCGACCTCAAGCCCCGAATGATTGTCCTGCATCACCAGCGTCAGGTAGCCGGGATCCTTGTGGGCGCCGACCCCCTGACTGCTGCCGCCCGCCTTTTGCCCCGGGTAATGAATCAGCTTCATGTGTTGGTAGGGGGCGCCGCGAATACTGTCGTCAAACACGTTGGCCGGTTGCTCCAGCACCTCGGCGAAGGCTGCGAGCAGGGTGAGGGTGATATCGCTCAGCCGCTCCTGCCACGCCAGCAGATGGGCTTTCATCTCTGGCAGGGCGGTTGGCCACTGGTTGGGGCCGATCAGCCGATGCCATGGTTCACGGATCAGGGCCGCAGGCAGGGCTTGCGCCTCATTCATGATATCGAACTGCTCCCGCAGATCCGGCCGCGCTCGGGTCAGCTCGGCACCGACCCGGTTGTAGCCGCGAAAGTGGGGGCTGTTGACCATCTGCACCGCCAGCTTCTCCTGCTCCGGCAGAGCAAAGAAGCGCTCTGCCAGCGCCAGAATCTCTAGCATCTCAACCTTGCTCAAGCCGTGGCCGACCAGATAGAAAAAGCCCACATCGCGGGCGGCTGCGGCCAGCCTGGCCAACATAGGGCGACGCAGGTCGGGTGCCCCGTTGAGGGCAGCCAGATCGATGATCGGCAGTGGTGAATGTTCCATGTGCACCTCCTCACTCTTTCGTTATCTCTGGCGCCATCTCTTGCACTGCCTCCGCTGTTGGCAGACCTGATAAGCGGCAAACGGGATGGCGTGACAGTGTGGCGGTATGCGCAGCGGTGTGGCGCCATCTGGAATGAAGGGGATGCTACTGTTCGGTGTTATAAGAAGGAAACAACAAATTATTCTTAGTTATACACAAAATTCGAAATGGAATTCGGTGTGTAATGGGGTGGCTGTTTTTTGCGCAGCCATTAAGGGCGGAATGGGAAATGATGGGAAGGAGAGTGATAACCAGAGGCAAGCTGCCCGCGGTAAAAATGACCAAAACAGAAGGGAGGCGGATGCCTCCCTTCTGCTTGCGCGGGTGTTCACCTGACCGGAAGTGCAGGCGAATGACCGTGCATGTCTGGCCTGAACAACCTACGTGCTTTCAGTAACCCAGGGTAAAGCGCTGGCGCTGGTGAGCCGGTTTTTCCACCTCGTTCAGCACGCCATCGGCCAGATCACCGGCGGTGATCCCGGCAGGCTGTTCGCCGCTAAAGAGCACCTGATCGCCACCAATCCGATAGCCGCCGCGCTTCTTGCCCGGTTCGAGGAACACCGGGGGAGAGACAAAGCGCCAGTCGAGGGTAGTTTCACGACGCAGGGCGGTGAGACCGTCGCGGGCCGCCAGTGCCCCCTGTTTCCACTCAGCCGGGAACTCCGGGGTATCCACCAGTTGCACGCCGGGGGCAACCTCCAGACTGCCAGCGCCACCTACTACCAGCAGCCAGCTGTTGGCCGCTTTGGCTGCAGCGACGATCGCGTTGGCGCCCTTGAGGTACTGGTCGTAGATATCCGGTGTGGTCCAGCCCGGGTTGTAGGCGCTGATCACCCGATCGTGCCCCTTGAGCACCTCGGCCAATGCCTGCGGGTTTTGGGCATCCACCGCCACGGCGGTGACCTGCGGATGGGCGGCCACCTTGCTGACATCGCGGACGATGGCGGTGACGTGATGGCCGCGGCTGATGGCCTCGTTCAGGATGGCTGAACCGACAAAACCGCTGGCACCGATCAGGGCAATCTTCATGGGGAACTCTCCTTCACTGTTGGAATGGGGCTATCCTACGCCACCATTTATGATTTAATAATCACCTCAAAAATGTATTCACTTATAAGCTGGATTTAATAATGGAACTGATCAGACGTTACGCCATCTTCGCCGCCGTGGTGGAAGCGGGCAGCATGACAGGGGCGGCCAAATCCCTTGGCATGACCCCCTCCGCCGTCAGTCAGCATATCAGTCAGCTGGAGAGCCTGCTCGGACTGCCCCTGCTCCATCGCTCCACCCGTCGTCTCAGTCTGACCGAGGCGGGAGAGGTGGTGTGGCAAGGGTGCCGGGCGTTGCAGCAGACTCTGAGCGAGACCGAGCTGCGCCTCTCGGAGGTGCGCGACGCCCTGCTCGGGGAAGTGCGGATCACTGCCCCGGTGGGGATGGCGGGCCAGCCGCTGGCGCTGGCCCTCTCGCCGCTGCTGCAGGCCCACCCCGGCCTCACCATCCAGATCATCGCCGACGACGAGAAGCGGGATCTGATTGCCGAGCGGATCGACGTGGCACTGCGGGTCGGCACCTTGCCCGACTCGACCCTGGTGGCCCGTAAACTGGGGCAAACCCGGATGCTGCTCTGCGCCGCCCCCGCCTATCTGGCGCGCAAGGGGACGCCGCGCACGCCCGACGATCTGGCCACCCACGACTGGCTCTGCGGCGACATGCTGGGCAACGGTTTGCTGCTGCAGGATGAAAAGGGGGGCGAGCACAGGGTGAGGTTCAAGGCCAAGGTGCTCTGCAATAACGTGTTGCCCCTGCGCCAGTTTGCGCTGGCGGGGCAGGGGATCTCGCTGCAACCGGAGGGAGAAATTGGCGAGGATCTGGCGCAGGGGCGTCTGCTCGAACTGCTGCCCGGTTTTCGGGTGGCGCCGATGGAGATCCACGCCATCACGCCGCAGCGGGAGATCCCGGAGAAGGTGCGACGGGTGGTGGAGGCGCTGCGCAGCTACTTCGGCACGACGATGTCGTCATGAGCTGCGCCTTAATGGTTGAGAAAAGGCGCCCGATTATCCTGAAGGGGGATTATCCATAAGGCGGTTTGTCGAGAAGAGCGATAGCCCGGATGAGGAGATGGGCATGCTTGACTGTTAAGCATACTTAAAACGAACTGACGGCCCGCACCTGATCTTTGAGCCAATTAAGCCCGGTATCCTGACCGGAGCTCTTGTGCCAACTCATGTAGACGGGGCAATCCTCCGAGAGCCAGGGGAGGGGATAGCTGGCCAGATCCAGCGCCTGCCCCAGCTTCTCCATATGCCACTGGCTGGCGACGCAGAGCCAGTCGGTACGACTCACTAGATGAAGGGCGGTGAGCAGGGAGTCGCTCTCGTAGGCAATCTGGCGCGGCGGCAGCGGCGCCTTGGTCAGGGTGTTGAGCAGCAAGCTGTCGAGCCGCCTGGTTTGCAATACCACGTGCTTTTCGTTGAAGAAGGTGGCCATGTCGGGGGCTTGGCGGATCCTGGGGTGATCCTTGCGGCAGGCGATGCGTAGGGCCTGGGACATGATCTGCTCGTTTTCGATCCCCTGCTCCGCCATCGGCTTGGTGGCCAGCACCAGATCCACGCTGTGCAGATAGAGGCTGTTCTGGCGCAGGGCTTCGTCCTGCACCTGGGTGTTCCACTCCAGCTGAGAGTTGGGGGCTTGGGTCTGCAGCAGGTTGTTGAGCTCCGGCAGGAAGAAGATATCGATATCGGGCACCCCCGCGATGCGAAAGGTGCGCCGACTGGTCTGGGGATCAAAGAGATCGGTACGCTGCAGGCTGCGCTCCATGTCGTGCAGCGGCACCATGATCTCGTGGTGCAGACTGAGCGCTCGCGCCGTGGGGGTGATGCCGCGTCCCTGGCGGACAAACAGCGGCTCACCCACCAGGGTGGTCAGGCGGCTGATGGCCTGACTGATGGCCGAGGGGGTCATCTCCATCATCTCGGCGGCCGTGGTGACACCACCATAGCGGATCACCGCATCGAGGACGCGAAAGAGATTGAGATCGACTTGAGACATGGTGGCTACCGTTAAGCAAGATTAAACAGTTAACATACTGAACTGCCTCTTGTCCGGCCAGCATTCCCTGCGATAACTGTGATGTTTCCCTCTCTATTCGTCATCTTCCATCTTGCCGCGAATGCGATCGAGCCTGTTTTGCAGTCATGCTTGAGTCCGGCAGGTGGCTCGCGGCATAGAGCAGCGCGACCAGCAGCAAGCCGCCCAGAAAGAGCCAGCGAGCGCTTCCCCAATGGCCGCTGTCCGTCATCAGGGCCGCCAGCAACAGGGGGCCAAGCAGCTGACCGAGGTTGGCGAGCTGGACAAAAAAGCCCTGCACGATGGCCAGTTGCACCGGCCCCTGACTCACCCCCTGCGCAGACGATAGGATCGCCGGCGGCGCCATGCCACCCGAAAGGGAGAGGACGAGGCACAATCCATAGGCCCACCACGGCGACAGGCCGGGCCAGAAGGCGAGCATGCCGCACAGCGCCATCAGGCTCAGTGCCCAGCTGATGAGCCGATCTCGCGCCACGCTCCGGCGCAGCAGCCATGCCCCCATCAGGTTGCCGGGAATATTGGCGACCACCGCCAGCGCCGAGAGCAGGGCGATCTGGCTTTGGCCAATCCCGGGAGTGCCTTGCAACATGGTCGGCAGCCAGACAAAGAGCGCCCATAGCATCAGGCTGTAGAGCGTGAACGCCAACCCGTAGCGCCAGAGTGCCTTCTGCCGGAGCACCGTGAGTTGGCGCAGCGGGTGGCCCGAGTTGATCGAGTTTTGGGGGGCCCCGACCCGCAACTTGTCTGCCGAACGACTGGCCAGCAGAAGCAGCAGGGCCGAGAGTTGCAGAGCCATCAGGATCAGCCAGGCCAGTCGCCAGCCACCTTGCACCGTGAGCCAGGGGGTGAGCAGCATGCCGGCCGCCGCACCAAGGGGCAGGTTGACCGCCCACAGGCTCAAGGCCAGTCGCTTATCCTCCTCCCGGGTCACCGCCACGATAAAGGCGGGCATGGCCACCGAGACCAGCAAAAAGCCAATCCCCTCGACAATGCGCGACAGCAGCATCATGGCCAGCCCGGTGGCGGGCAGCGCCAACGCACCGCCTGTGACGATAACCAAAAGCCCGACAACCCCGGTTTGCCGCCCACTCCAGCGGGTCAGCAACAGGCCGAGAAAGAGGCTGAAGAGGATCGCCAGCGTATTGAAAGCCGAGGCGAGATAGCTGGCTTCGACCAGTGTCAGCCCCAGCTCGTTGCGCAGTATGCCGAGTACGGCGGGCACTTTGCCAAGGCAGAGGGCGCCGCTGGCACCGGCAAAAATGGCGAGGAAGACCAGAGGCCAGCGCGTGCTTTGTGGCTGGTGGCTAATGAGCGTGCTCATGGCCGATATTGGCCGTTGCGCAGCCACTCATCGTTGAGCTGACCAAATTCGCCGCGCTGATAGGCATGCAGCCGATCTGCAATGGCGTCGTGGCTGTTCATCACGAAGGGGCCATGTTTAACCAGGGGTTCATTGAGCGCCTGGCCTGAGAGCAGCACGAAGTGGCAGGGCTCGGTGGCCTCAAGCTGCAGAGCCACCGCCTCGCCGCCATCGGCAGGGAGGCTGGCTCCCATCCCGTGACCTGCCGGGATGAGGTGCCGCTCTCCCTCAGACTGCAAAGTCAGCGACCCGGTCAGGGGATAGATCATCGCATTCCAGCTTGCCGCCAGCAGATGGGTAAAGTGGCTACCTGGCTCGCTATTGCCATCGAGCAGGGTAAAGGGTTGGGGCAGTGCTCCCGAGTGTGGCGCCGTTATCCCGTTGCTGTGGCCTGCGACCACCCGTACTCGCACCCCTTCGCCATGAAATTCGGGGATGGTGGCAGCGGCTGCGTGGACGGCAAAAGGCGACGCCATCTTCTGACGGGCAGGCAGGTTGACGAAGATCTGCAGGGCGTGGACATAGGGCGATGCCCCCTCCGGCTGCTCGGTATGCACGGCCCCGCGCCCGGCCGCCAGCCAGTGGAGCGCTCCCGGTTCGATGGGGCCCTGATTGCCGAGGGAGTCGTAGTTGACGTGGGGGCTCGTCGAATCCTCGAACAGATAGGTGACGGCAGAGATCCCGGCATGGGGGTGGGGCTCGAAGGTGGGGGCGGTCATCTGGAAGTGATCCACCATCACCACGGGGTCTATCAGACCGTTGAAAAAATGTTCGCCAAAATGATGTGCTTCAAAGCCGCTGCCAATGCGCAGCGGTTGGCCCTTGACGGGGGCGGAGAGAGTCAGGCGTCTGGTCATCGATATAACCTCTTGAAGACAAAAGAAGCCTTCGGTCATCTGACCGAAGGCGGGGCGAGTTACGACTTCTTGGCACCCTCTTGCATCTGCCACACCAGGGTGGCGAAAGGCATGTCGAGGGCGCTGTAGACATTGTGTGCCTTGGGGTCGACGTTACTGCGCAGCATCTCGACCGCGGCGGAGGCGTAGTCGGTGACCGGGATACCGGCCCCCAGCAAGCGTTGCAGCCCAGTGGTGCGCTTGGCTTCGTTGAAGGTGCCGGAAGCATCGAGCACCACCCGGGCATCATAGCCGGCAGCCTTGGCAGAGAGGGCCGGGAAGCTGGCGCAGATCTCGAGGGAAACCCCGGCGATGATCAGCTGTTTGCGGCCGGTCTTCTCAATGGCGGCGCGCACGGCGGGATCGTCCCAGGCGTTGATGACGGTGCGGTTAATCACCTTTACATCCGGCAGGGCACTGGTCAGTTCGGGCATGGTAGGGCCCCACATGCCATCGGGCATGGTAGCGGTCACGATCACCGGCACGCCGAGGGCGCGGGCGGCGTTGGCCAGCGCCACCACGTTGTGCTTGAGCTCGCCCACCGTGGTGTCGCGCACGCCGCTCAGCAAGCCGACCTGATGGTCGACCAGCAGCAGTACCGCATTGTCTCGGGAGAGCATCTCCAGATAGCGGTTGGGTGATACGGTCGGATGGCTGGTAGCCTCGGCGGCCATGGCCGGTGTCACTGTGGTGGCCAGCGTGGCGGTCAGGGTCGCCAGACCGAGCAGGGTGGCAGAGCAGATTTGTCGCAGTTTCATGGTGAACTCCTTGTGATATTGGAACAGTCAAACGGCCCTTGCTGGTGGGGCGGATTGCCCGCGCAGCAACCGTCTGATGGGGACAGGGCCATTATGATGGCTGCAAAAATGGCGACAATCTGGTGAAATGGGTTCTTATCGTTCTATTGGTGGAACGATGTGAATGCACCTCACCCTGACCAAGGCTGCCCGATGACACCACTGGAACTTGATTTGAATGATCTCTATCTCTTCACCCATGTGGTGCAGCGACAGGGATTCACTGCCGCCGCGCGGGCGCTTGGCGTGCCCAAGTCGCGGATCTCGCGCCGGATCCGGCTGCTGGAGGAGCGGCTGGATACCCGGCTGCTGCAACGTACCTCGCGCCAACTCAGCCTGACCGATGCCGGTGAGGTGCTCTATCGCCACTGTCAGGCGATGCTGGCTGAGGCGCAGGCGGGAGAGGCGGCTGTGCGGCAACGGCAGCAGGAGCCGAGCGGTCTGGTGCGCATCAGCGTGCCCATTACCATGGCCGATGCGCTGCTTGCCCGTTTGCTGCCCGCTTTTATGGCGCAATACCCCAAGGTGAGGCTCGCCGTGCAAGCCAGCAATCGGCAGGTGGATCTGCTGGAGGAGGGGCTGGATGTGGTGATCCGCGGGGTGGCCTTCGAGCAGCCCCCCTCCAGTCTGGTGCAGGTGCCGCTCTGTACGGTGCAGTGGGGCGTGCTGGCGACCCCGGCGTGGCTCTCCCGCCACAATGCGCTGGCGCATCCACGCCAGCTGGAAGGAGAGGATGCCCTGCTCTTCAGCTCGCAGGAGCGTCAGGCCGATCTGTTGCGGCTGCGGCACGATAGCGGGGAGAGTGAGGAGGTGGCAGTCAATGTGCTGCTGCGCAGCGACAATGTGCAAACCCTCAAACTGGCGGCGCTGGCGGGGCTAGGAATGGTGGGCTTGCCACTTTACGCCTGCGTGAATGAGCTGGCGGATGGGCGGCTGCAACAACTGCTGCCAGAGTGGCGTCCCAAAGATGGCAAGCTGGTGATGCTCTATCCCGCGCGGCGCGGTCTGTCACCGGCGGTCAGGGCCCTCATCGACTTTATCAAGGTGCAGTTGCCTGCACTGCTGGCAGAGGTCGGTCAGCCACGCTGAGGAGGGCTATCCCTCCATCTTGCGGCGAATGCGCTCGAACAGGCTCTGCAGACAGGCTTGATCCCGATCGGCGGCCCGCACCGCGCCGTACATATGGCGACGAATACCGCTGCCGAGGGGGCGGGCGCAGAGCATCCCCTGTCTGACAAATTCGTCGCTGGCCCAGCGCGGCAGGGCTGCGACCCCGAGGCCGGCGGCGGCCATCTGCAGCATCACAGAAGTGTTGTCCACCGGCTTGCAGCGGGCGGGCTCCACCCCGGCGGGTTGCAAAAAGCGGCTGAAGATATCCATGCGACTTCGCTCCACCGGGTAGACCAACAGTACCTCTGGCCCCAGATCGCCCGGCTCGATGCGGCTCTGGTGGCAGAGGGGGTGATCCGGCGCCATCACCAGAGTCAGATCGAAGGCAAACAGTGGCTCGAAGTGGAGATCGCCGCGCGCCTGCACATCCGAGGTGAGCAGCAGGTCGAGCTGGCCGCCGAGCAGGGCATTGATGGCATCAAAGCCCAGCACCGACTCCACTTCCAGATCCACTCCCGGCCACTGGCGGCGAAATTCCGGCAACAGCGGCAGTAGCCACTGGATGCAGCTGTGGCAATCAAGCGCCAGATGCAGCCTGCCCGCATCGCCGCTCTGCAAGGCCTGCAACTGTTTCTCGGTCTGGGCCAGGGCGGGCAACACCTGACGGGCGAGGGCGAGCAGCTGGCTGCCCGCTGCGGTCAGCACCAGCGGGCGGCTTTTGCGCAGGTAGAGCTCCAGATTGAGGCGGGTCTCCAGCTCTTTGAGCTGGTGGGAGAGGGCGGACTGGGTAAGGTTGAGGGTCAGCGCCGCACCGGCCAGCGAGCCCTGCTCGGCCAGCGCGGTCAATGTTTTCAAGTGTTTGATCTCTATCCCTGCATTGCTTGGCACTGCCATAAGATGGCTCCTTGTGAGATTGCGTATGGCGCTGAGGTTACGGTCGGCGGTGGCCTGCTGCGCTTCTTGACTCCGGCACCTCTTGCACCTGTAAACATCGGCCTCTGTATCCTCGCGGTGAACCTGATTGGCGGTCAGTTGAGGATTATTTGAGAGCCACTTGAAGAGGATTCAATAGCCAGCGTCACCTTATCTTGTCATTTTGGATGTGTAAACATCTGGATGGCTAAATCATCCAGTTTCCCATCAGATGAATGAGCATAAGGAAATGAACCTATGACACGAGCACACACCCTGGGCTTCCCCCGTATCGGCGCCAAGCGCGAGCTGAAATTTGCCCTCGAATCCTACTGGCGTGGCGAGACCACTCAGGCCGAACTTGTTGCCGTGGGCAAGACGCTGCGTGAGCGCCACTGGCAGGCCCAGCACGGCGCCGGGGTCAATCTGCTGCCGGTGGGCGACTTCGCCTGGTACGATCAGGTGCTCGGCACCAGTTTGCTGGTGGACGCGGTGCCTGCCCGCCACCGTCATGGCGAGACCGATCTCGACACCCTGTTCCGGGTGGCCCGCGGCCGTGCGCCGACCGGCCCTGTGGCGGCGGCCGCCGAGATGACCAAATGGTTCAACACCAACTATCACTATCTGGTGCCGGAGTTCAGCCGTGATCAGCGTTTCAAACTGGGCTGGAGCCAGCTGTTTGACGAGGTGGAAGAGGCTAAAGCACTGGGGCTGCCGGTCAAGGCGGTGCTGCTGGGACCAGTCTCTTATCTGTGGCTCGGCAAGGAGAAAGAGAGCGGCTTCTCCCGCCTTGAACTGCTCGATCGCCTGCTCATCGTCTATCAGGAGATCCTGGCCAAGTTGGCCGCCCAAGGGGTGGAGTGGGTACAGATCGATGAACCTGCGCTGACGCTGGACTTGCCGGACGAGTGGAGGCTGGCCTATCTCAACGCTTACGAGCGCCTCGCGGGCCCCTGCAAGCTGCTGCTCACCACCTATTTCGGCTCGGTGGCTCATCAGCGCGACATCATCACCAGCCTCAAGGTGGATGGCCTGCATCTGGATCTGGTGGCCGCCCCCGAGCAACTGGAGACCCTGGTGCCGCATCTGCCCGCCCAGTGGGTCATCTCCGCCGGGGTGATCAACGGCCGCAACGTCTGGCGTGCCAATTTGGCCAAGCTGGCGCCGACTCTGAAGGCACTGAAAGCCAAACTCGGCGAGCGGCTCTGGGTGGCCTCATCCTGCTCATTGCTGCATAGCCCGGTGGATTTGACCCTGGAGCAGGAGCTGGATCCCCAGACCCGCAGCTGGTTCGCCTTTGCCCTGCAAAAATGCTTCGAGTTGGGACTGCTCAGAGAGTATCTGGATGGGGGCGAGCTCGACAAAATCACCGCCTACAGCCAGCCCATCGTCGATCGGGAGTCTGACAGCCGGGTGCACAAGAAGGCGGTGCAGTCACGGCTCGCCAGCCTCACCAACGGCGATTTTGATCGCCACAGCCCCTATCCGGTCAGGGCCGAGCTGCAGCGCTCGGATCTCAAGCTGCCGCTGCTGCCCACCACCACCATCGGCTCCTTCCCGCAGACCTCGCAGATCCGGGTATTGCGGCAGGATTGGCGCGCCGGTCGCATTGATGACAGCGCCTACGAGGCGGGCATTAAGGCCGAGATCCGCGATGCCATCGCGCGTCAGGAGGCCATCGGCCTGGACGTGCTGGTTCATGGTGAGGCCGAGCGCAACGACATGGTGGAGTATTTTGGTGAGCTGCTGGATGGCTTTGCCATCACCCGCTTCGGTTGGGTACAGAGCTATGGCTCACGCTGCGTCAAGCCGCCGGTGATCACCCGCGATATCGACCGCCCGACCCCCATGACGCTCGAATGGACCCGATTTGCCCAGAGCCTGACCGACAAGCCGGTCAAGGGCATGCTGACCGGCCCCGTGACCATCCTCTGCTGGTCCTTCCCGCGGGAAGATGTGAGCCGCGAGCAGTCCGCACTGCAAATCGGGCTGGCCATTCGTGACGAAGTGGCAGATCTGGAAGCCGCTGGCATCAAGATCATACAGATCGACGAACCGGCGATCCGCGAAGGCTTGCCCCTGCGCAAGCAGGATCATCAGGCTTATCTCGACTGGGCGGTGCGGGCCTTCCGTCTGAGCGCAAGCCCGGTGGCGGACAGCACCCAGATCCACACCCACATGTGTTACAGCGACTTCAACCTCATCATCGAGGCGGTGGCAGCGCTGGATGCGGACGTGATCACCATCGAGACCAGCCGCAGCCAGATGCAGCTGCTCGAAGCGTTCGAACGCTTCAACTACCCCAACGAGATTGGCCCGGGCGTCTACGACATCCACTCGCCGAACGTGCCGAGCCAGAGCTGGATTGAGGGGTTGCTGCGCAAGGCCGCCAAACAGATCCCGGCCGAGCGGCTCTGGGTCAACCCGGATTGCGGCCTCAAGACCCGCGGCTGGGAAGAGACGGAGGCCGCTCTCAAGGTGATGGTCGATGCCACCAAGGCACTGCGTGCCGAGCTGGCGTAACCGGCAAGCCGTGACCGCCATCGGTAAGGTGGCGTGCTGACAAACGAACAAGAGAGGGGAAGCCACTGCTTCCTCTCTCTTTTTTCGTTGGCCACTTTTTCCACTGGATCCTGAACTTTGCCGCAGCCCGCTTTGCACTAGGCTCAGAGGTGGCAGAAGTGGATGGAGTCGCGGCCATGAGAGTCAGTCTGGGGAGCGCAATCTTGTGGGGATTGCTGATGTGGCAGAGTGTCTGGGCGGCGCCAGCGGCCGAGTTGAAGCTGGTCTACTTTGACGACTTTGCCCCATATTCGTGGCGTGACGAACAGGGCAAGATGCGCGGGCTGATGATCGACGTGATGGAGCGGGTGGCAGCGCACATGGGGCTGCGGGTGCGCCATGAAGGTTATCCGTGGCAACGGGCGCAAAAAATGGTGCGGATGGCGCAGGCCGATGGTTTTGTCACCATCGCTACCCGGGAGCGGCGCAGCTATACCCTGATTGTGGAAGAGCCGGTTACCACCACAGTGCTAACCATTTTTACCCAGCGCGCCCATCCCCACATGGCGGAGTTTCAGCGAGCCAGCCGCTTGAGCGACTTCAAATCGCTTACCTTTCTCGACTATTTCGGTAACGGCTGGGGCAAGGAGAACCTAGCGGGCTTCACCGTTCATCACACCATCAATGTTGATAACGTTTTCAAAATGCTGGCGGCGGGGCGGGGGGATCTGATGGTGACCGACCCACTGGTGGCACGTTTCAAACTCAACCAGCTGGGATTGTCCGGGCAGGTGGTCGAGGTGCCGCTGCAGCTTGCCTCTACCCCGTTCAATCTCTGCATCGGCAAGCACTCCCGCTTCAATACCCGGATAACCGGGTTCAACCGAGCCCTGCAACATCTGCGGCAAAGCGGCGAGTTGGCGCGTATCGTCGAACGCTATCGTTGATGCGCGGCCGCCATCTGCTGTTTGCCAACGGCGTGTCTATTTTGGCGTCATATCGGCGATGGTTGCCCAGAAGGCGTCGATCAAGGGCCCCTTGCTGTGGGGCGGATGGATAAGGCCAATGGTCCAGCAGGCTTCCCCATCTCTAAGGGGGAGGGTGAGTACATCCGGGTGCTCTATGGTGGTGGAGGAGGGGACCAGGGTCCAGGCGATCTCTGCCGCCGCGGTGGCGACGCCTGCGGCGAAGTCGTTGACGTACTGGATATCGCGAAAACGCAGCCCGCTCTGGGCCAGATAGTTCATCAGGTGATCGTAAAACGACGGCGCCTTGTCCCGACACAGGATCGCCAGCGGCTTGTCCACCAGATCCGCCAACTCCCTCACATCGCGGTAGCTGGCGGGCAGCACGGCGACAAAGTGGGCTTCGACCACTGGCAGGGCGTGCCATCCCTTGGGGGCGGGCAGGCGGCAAAAACCGAGGTCCAACTTGCCCTCGCTCAGAGCCAGCAACTGGTGGTGGGTGGAGAGATCGTTGAGCTCTATGGTCACCTGTGGTCGCTCGGCGCGAAAACGGGCAATGGCGGCGGGCACCAGGATTTTGGTTGCCACGCCAAAGCCGATGCGCAGGGTGCCGACATTGCCCGCCAGCACGTCGCGGGCGGTGCGCGAGAGCTGCTCGCTCTGGATGACCACAGCGCGGGCATCCTCATACAGCGCCCTGCCCAGTCCGGTGAGGCGAGTGGTATTGGCGTTGCGCTCGAACAGCTCGCCGCCCAGCTCCTCCTCAAGCCGCCTGATCTGTTTGCTCAGGGCCGACTGGGTAACATGCTGACGTACCGCTGCTTGGCCGAAGTGCAGCACTTCCCCCAGAGTGACGAAAGCTTTCAGATCCCGTAGCTCCATCAGGGCTCCTTTCATTCCTGTTGGGAATGTTGAGTGGTCAAATTTGTCATTGGACGGAATTTTAGAAGTGATGGATGCTTATGCCAATTCATTTCGGATGCCCCGGCACGGGGGCGCCGAGTTATCAGAGATGGCTGACACCATCAGCGCAGAAGGAGCAACACCAGATGCATCACCACAAGTTCAACGACTTCCCGAGCGATTTTCTGTGGGGCGCCGCCTCCGCCGCCTATCAGGTGGAGGGGGGCTGGAATGCCGATGGCAAGGGGCCCTCGGTGTGGGATCTCTTCACCAAGTTGCCGGGCAAGACCTTTGAGGGGAGCAACGGCGATGTGGCGGTGGATCACTACCACCGCATGGAGGAGGACGTCGCGCTGATGGCCGAGATGGGGCTCAAGGCTTACCGCTTCTCGGTGAGCTGGCCGCGCATTTATCCCACCGGGCGGGGGGAGGTGAACGAGGCGGGTCTGGCTTTTTACGAGAAGCTGATTGACACCCTCTTGACCCACAAGATCGAGCCGGTACTGACCCTCTATCACTGGGATCTGCCGCAGGCGCTACAAGATGAATACGGTGGTTGGGAAGATCGACGTATCATCGAGGATTTCGAGCGCTACTGCGTGACCCTCTATCAGCGCTTTGCCGGCAAGGTGAAGTACTGGGTGTCGCTTAACGAGCAGAACTACAACCTGACCAATGCCTATCAGCTCGGCACCCATCCGCCCGCAGTGCAGGATCGCAAGCGCTTCTTTGCCGCCAACCACATCGCGTTTCTGGCCAATGCCCGAGTGATCAAGGCGTTTCGCCAGCATGTGCCAAATGGCTTGATTGGTCCGAGCTTTGCCTACTCCCCTGCCTATCCAGCGTCGTGCGATCCGAAAGATATGCTGGCCTATGAGAACGCCGAGGAGTTCAACAACCTCTGGTGGCTGGATGCCTACTGCTTTGGCCGCTATCCGCAGGCGGCGCTCGCTTACTTGCGAGAAAACGGCGAGGCGCCGGAGATCCTGCCGGGCGATATGGAGTTGCTGCGCGAGGGGACGCCCGACTACATCGGCGTCAACTACTACTACACCCTGACCTACACCGATAACCCCTTGGGCGGTCAGACCCTGCAGCGGATCAACACCACCGGCAAGAAGGGGACTACGCCATCGAGCGGCATCCCCGGCCTCTACAAGACGGCGCCCAATCCGCACCTTGAGACCAGCAACTGGGACTGGGCCATCGACCCGACCGGGATGCGTATCGCCCTGCGTCGCCTCTCTTCCCGCTATGGTCTGCCGCTGATGATCACCGAGAACGGTCTTGGCGAGTTCGACAAGCTGGAAGCGGGCGACAAGGTGAACGATGAGTATCGCATCGATTACCTGCGCAGCCACGTCAAGGCGTGCCAGGAGGCGATGCAGGATGGGGTGGAGTTGCTTGGCTACTGCGCCTGGTCGTTCACCGACATCCTGAGCTGGCTCAATGGCTATCAGAAGCGCTACGGCTTCGTCTATGTGGATCGTGACGAGCAGGGGGGCTCCCTTCGCCGGATCAAGAAGGCGAGTTTCCACTGGTATCAGGCGGTCATCACTTCAGGCGGCAAGGTGCTTTAACATATCTCCTTGGCTTGTCATACGAAAAGGCCCTGGCTCCTGTCAGGGCCTTTTGCATGGCATGTTTTGACCTGCACTGGCCGTGGGATGCTAGAGGAACATTCCTCCCGAAGCTTCAATGCGCTGGGCATTGATCCAACGATTGTCATCCGAGAGCAGGGCTGCAATCACCCCGCCGATGTCATCGGGCTGGCCGACTCGTCCAAGTGCTGTTTGGCTGGCAATGAAGTCGTTGACTGCCTGATTGTCCCGCACTACACCGCCGCCAAAATCGGTCTCGATAGCACCAGGGGCCACCACGTTGACGGCGATCCTCCGTGGACCAAGCTCCTTGGCCAGATAGCGGGTCAGCACTTCTACTCCTCCCTTCATGGCCGCGTAAGCGGCGTAGCCCGGTAGGGCAAAACGGGTTAGGCCGGTTGAAATATTGATGATCCGGCCACCATCGCGGATCAGAGGTAACAGCTGCTGGGTTACAAAGAAAGTACCCTTAAGCTGAATGTTCACAAGGGTATCGAACTGCTCCTCAGTGGTCTGATCAAAGCTGGCGTGGATGCCGATCCCGGCATTGTTGACCAGAAAATCGAACTGTTCGCGTTGCCACTCCCGTTGCAACAGTTGATGTACTTCAACGGCGAAGGCTGCAAAGGAGGCACAGTCGGCCACATCGAGCGGTAGGGCATGAGCCTTTACGCCGAGTGCATTGGCTTGTGCCACCACGGCTGCCGCCTCTTCAGCCTGACTGCGGTAAGTGAGAATGAGGTCGACGCCTTTGGCTGCGAGGGCCAGTGCCGAGTGCTTACCGAGGCCGCGGCTGGCACCAGTAATGAGAGCGATGGGAAGGGTCATGGTTCAACTCCTATCAAGAGTGGGGAGGGCTCGGTCTGAGCATGTGTTATCACTCTATTAGTGCTTGTGTGATGGATAAAGCTGGTAATAATGAATGCACTGTTCCGTTTATATTGACAATGACGCCATGGATCAACTTGATGCGATGAGATTGTTTATACGGGTGGCTGAGCTTGAGAGCTTCACCCGCAGCGCCGAGCAACTGGGTATCCCCAAGGCAACGCTTTCCGCAGCGATTCGGCGGTTGGAGGAACAGATGGGAACTCGTTTGCTCCATCGCACTACCAGGCGGGTACAACTGACCACTGATGGGCAGCTCTGTTATGCCCGTTGTCAGGAGTTGCTGGCCGATATGGAGGAGTTTCATGGGCTGTTTCGGCACGGGGGACGGCTGAGTGGCCAGCTGCGGGTGGATATGCCGAGCCGGATGGCACGCCATTTGGTCATACCGGCATTGCCTGCTTTTCTGGCGGACCACCCTGACTTGCAGCTGATGCTGAGCAGTACAGATCGGCGGGTCGATCTGGTGCGCGAAGGCTTCGACTGTGTGGTGCGGATGGGGGCGCTGGAATCCTCCAGCCTGGTAGCTCGTCTACTGGGCCAGTATCGTCAAATCAATTGTGCCAGCGCGGCTTACCTGACTCGTTATGGTGTACCAGAAACGTTGACCGATCTGGCTGGGCACCGGTTGATCCACTATGGCTCCGTGTCAGGTGGCCGCGAAGCCGGTTTTGAGTACCAGCAGAGCGATGGTTCCCGCGCCGTACTGGCGATGACCGGAGCGCTCACGGTAAACGACAGTGAAACCTATCTGGCAGCTGCACTGGCGGGGTTAGGGATCATCCAGATGCCGCGAATCGGGGTAGAAGAGCTGCTCGCCAGTGGAAAACTGGTCATGGTGCTGCCCCAGTGGCAGGCACCTCCCTTGCCCGTTCATGCGCTCTATGCGCATCGTCGCCAGCTCTCACCTAGGGTTCTGGCGTTCATTCACTGGTTGGGAGGCGTGCTAAATACGGCGATCGACGAGGGCTCGATGGAGGTTTTGTGAGCCAGTGTGGATCACTGGATCAGTTTTGTCTGCGATGCAAGGTGCCGGCAGGATCTCGGTGGTCGTTGTCATTCACGCGATGACTTCATTTTTCTGGAGAACTCATTGACTCGATTTTGTCCTGCCAAAGTCGGCGACCCCTGCTATTATCTGCGGCCGAACATGAGCCAATAAAAATCAGGATATCGTGATGACTGACCACACTTTTATTCCCGGCAAGGACGCGGCGCTGGAAGACTCCATCGAACGCTTCCAGACCAAGCTGCAAGCCTTGGGCTTTGATATTGAAGAGGCCTCCTGGCTCAACCCCGTGCCGAACGTCTGGTCGGTGCATATTCGCGACAAAGAGTGCGCCCTCTGCTTCACCAACGGCAAAGGTGCCAGCAAGAAGGCGGCCCTCGCGTCTGCCCTTGGCGAATATTTCGAGCGTCTCTCCACCAACTACTTCTTCGCCGACTTCTATCTGGGCGAGCAGGTCGCCAACGGCGATTTCGTTCACTACCCGAACGAAAAGTGGTTCCCCATCGAGGGTGACCAGTTCCCGGCCGGTCTGCTCGACAGCTTCACCCGCAAGTTCTACAACCCGGACGGTGAAGTGACCGCCGACATGCTGGTGGATCTGCAGTCAAACAACGAGGAGCGCGGTATCGTCGCCCTGCCGTTCGAGCGCCAGTCCGATCACGAGACCGTCTACATCCCGATGAACATCATCGGCAACCTCTATGTCTCCAACGGCATGAGCGCTGGCAACACCAAGACCGAAGCGCGCACCCAGGCGCTCTCCGAAGTGTTCGAGCGCCACGTGAAGAACAAGATCATCGCCGAGGCCATTAGTCTGCCGTTGATCCCGGACGAGGTGATTGCCCGTTATCCGGGGATTGCCGCCTCCATCGCGGCGCTGGAAGCGGAAGGCTTCCCCATTTACAGCTTCGATGCTTCACTGGGTGGCCGCTATCCGGTCATCTGTGTGGTGCTGCTCAACCCGAGCAACGGCACCTGCTTTGCCTCCTTCGGTGCCCACCCGCGCTTCGAAGTGGCCTTCGAGCGGACCGTCACCGAGCTGCTGCAGGGCCGCGGTCTCAAGGATCTCGACGTGTTTGTGCCGCCGTCATTCGACAACGAGCAGGTAGCGGATCACCACAACCTCGAGACCCACTTCATCGACTCCTCGGGCCTCATCAGTTGGGATCTGTTCAAGCAGGATGCGGACTTCGAGTTTGCCGATTGGGACTTCCGTGGTACCTCGCAGGAGGAGTTCGATCACCTGATCGGCATCTTCCATGAGCTGGAGCAGCCGGTCTATATCGCCGACTACGAGCATCTGGGTGTCTACGCCTGCCGCATTCTGGTGCCGGGCATGTCCGACATCTATCCGGCCGAAGATCTGCTGCTGGCCAACAACAACATGGGCGCCAACCTGCGCGAAGTGATCCTGGCGCTGCCATCACTTGATTGGGATGCCGAGCAGTACATGGCGTTGTTTGATCAACTGGATGATGAGGGGCACGACGAGCGTACCCGTGTACGCGAGCTGCTGGGCATCGCCGCTGCCAAGGGTACCGCGCTGCACACCCTGCGCGTTGGCGAGCTGAAAGCCATGCTGGCGCTGGCCGCCGGTGAGCTGGAGACTGCTCTCGATCTCATCGATTGGACCATGGAGTTCAACCAGTCGGTGTTCACTGCCGAGCGTGCCAGCTACTACCGCGCTTTGCGTGCCTGCGTCGAGTTGTTCCTCGACGAGGAGCGGGATCCGGAGCAGTATCGCGCCGTCTTCACTCGCATGTATGGCGAAGAGACGCTGGCACAGGCATGGGCCAACGCCACTGGCGAAGCACGCTTCCACGGGCTGGAGGCGGCCGATCTGTCGCTCTCCCAGTTCCCGCTGCACCAAAAACTGCTGGCGGCCTACGAGAAGCTGCAGAAGGCCAAGCGAGCCCATCACTGGGCGTGATCGTTGCTGTAAAGGAAGGGGCCGTGTGGCCCCTTCTGTTTATGGTGCGGCAAGGCACGGGATTGTTATTCAAAGATGAAATAAAAAACAAAAAATACCCCTAAGGGGGTTGATGGTAGGGCAGGGGATGTGCTGTCGATCTGCAAAGATATCTTGCCAATGCCACATTTCCATGCTCTAGAATAAATTCTTTAAAATCATTGCATTAAAAATGTGATATTTCTGTTTCAGCTGATACCTGGTGTAAAGTGGCGTAGCCATCGCACTAAAATAGTTGTAGTAAAATTACATTCGCACTCTGATAAACTTGATCAATGTCAATTTTGGCTATTTGGCCCTTTGTTATGATTTCAACAGGCAAAACATTCAGGTAGAAAATAATTGAAAGCTGAATCTCCATTCGATTGTCTCAAGCCCGAAGCCATCGCTGCACTGGCTGAAGACATCACCTATGCCAAGGCTACCAAGCCGGCATACAAGGTCATTCCACTGGCCATCACCGCAGGCGCTTTCATCGCCATCGCATTTATCTTCTACATCACAGTGACGACCGGAACCGGCTCCATGCCTTGGGGTATGGCCAAGCTGGTGGGCGGTCTCTGCTTCTCTCTCGGACTTATTCTCTGTGTGCTGCTCGGTGCCGAGCTGTTCACCTCCACCACCCTGACGCTGGTGGCCAAGGCTGCCAATCGCATCAGCTGGGCTCAGCTGCTCAAGAATTGGGGGCTGGTCTACTTCGGTAACCTGATTGGCGGTCTGCTGATGGTGGCGCTGATCATCGTTTCTGCCGAGTACACGGCAGCAGACGGTCAGTGGGGCCTTAACGCCCTCAAAGTGGCCCAACACAAAATTCACCACACCTTCTTCGAAGCGGTGGCGCTGGGTATCCTCTGTAACCTGATGGTATGTCTTGCTGCATGGATGGCATTCGGTGCCCGCAGTGCGACTGACAAGGTAGTGGTTATGCTGCTGCCGGTTGCCATGTTCGTTGCCTCAGGTTTCGAGCACAGCATCGCAAACATGTTTATGATTCCGGTTGGTATCGCTATCCACAGCGTGGCTAGTCCGGAATTTTGGCAGGCCATCGGCCAGGATCCGGCAACCTTTGCTGACCTGACCGTATCCAACTTCGTCCTACACAACCTCATCCCTGTTACCATCGGCAATATCATCGGTGGTGGCGTGATGGTTGGTCTGACTTACTGGTTTATCTTCCGTCGTCATCATTAAGGATGATTGCGGGATACTACATCAATACCGTGTGAGGTAATGAAAAATGGCAGAACTTAACGAACAGTTCCAAAAAGCATGGGAAGGCTTCGCGGCCGGTGAATGGCAGACCTCTGTCAACACCCGTGACTTCATCCAGAAGAACTACACCCCGTATGAAGGTGACGAGTCCTTCCTGGCTGGCGCGACCGAAGCGACCACCAAGCTGTGGGACAAGGTCATGGAAGGGATCAAAATCGAGAACCGCACTCATGCGCCGGTTGATTTTGATACTGACCTGCCCTCCACCATTACCGCACACGATGCCGGTTATATCGATCAGAGCCTGGAGCAGATCGTTGGTCTGCAGACTGACAAGCCGCTGAAGCGCGCCATCATCGCCAACGGCGGTATCAAGATGGTTAAAACTTCTTGCGAAGTGTACGGTCGTCAACTGGACCCGATGGTCGAGAAGATCTTCACCGAGTACCGCAAGACTCACAACCAGGGCGTGTTTGACGTTTACACCAAAGACATCCTGAACTGCCGTAAGTCTGGTGTTATCACCGGTCTGCCGGATGCCTACGGCCGTGGCCGTATCATCGGTGACTACCGTCGTGTTGCTCTGTACGGTGTTGACTTCCTGATGGCCGACAAACTGGCCCAGTTCAAGTCCCTGCAAGCTGACCTGGAAAACGGCGTCAACCTGGAAGCCACCATCCGTCTGCGCGAAGAGATCTCCGAGCAGCACCGTGCCCTGGCACAGATGAAGGTGATGGCTGCCAAGTACGGTTGCGATATCTCCGTACCGGCCAAGAACGCCAAAGAAGCTGTCCAGTGGACCTACTTCGCCTACCTGGCGGCAGTCAAGTCCCAGAACGGTGCAGCCATGTCCTTCGGTCGTACCTCCAGCTTCCTGGATATCTACATCGAGCGTGACCTGCAAAAAGGCCTGATCACCGAGCAAGAAGCCCAGGAGCTGATGGACCACATGGTCATGAAGCTGCGTATGGTTCGCTTCCTGCGTACTCCGGAATACGATTCACTGTTCTCCGGCGACCCGATGTGGGCGACCGAGACCCTGGCTGGTATGGGCGTTGACGGCCGTACCTTGGTCACCAAGAACAGCTTCCGTATGCTGAACACCCTGTACACCATGGGCCCGTCCCCTGAGCCGAACCTGACCATCCTGTGGTCCGAGAAGCTGCCGGTCGGTTTCAAGAAGTACTGTGCCAAGGTATCCATCGAGACCTCTTCTGTTCAGTACGAGAACGACGATCTGATGCGTCCGGATTTCAACAACGATGACTACGCCATCGCTTGCTGTGTATCCCCGATGATCGTTGGTAAGCAAATGCAGTTCTTCGGTGCTCGTGCCAACCTGGCCAAGACCATGCTGTATGCAATCAACGGTGGTATGGACGAGAAGCTCAAGATCCAGGTCGGTCCGAAAACCGAGATGGTCAAGTCCGAGTACCTCGACTACAACGACGTAATGGATCGTCTGGATCACTTCATGGATTGGCTGGCCAAGCAATACGTTGCTGCGCTGAACATCATCCACTACATGCACGACAAGTACAGCTACGAAGCCTCTCTGATGGCGCTGCACGACCGTGACGTATATCGCACCATGGCGTGTGGTATCGCTGGTCTGTCCGTAGCCGCTGACTCCCTGTCTGCCATCAAGTACGCCAAGGTCAAGCCGATTCGTGACGAAGATGGCGTTGCCATCGACTTCGAAATCGAAGGCGAATACCCGCAGTTCGGTAACAACGACGCTCGCGTCGATGATATCGCCTGTGACCTGGTTGAGCGCTTCATGAAGAAGATTCAGAAGCTCAACACCTACCGTGGTGCTGTTGCTACCCAGTCTGTTCTGACCATTACTTCCAACGTGGTATATGGCAAGAAGACCGGTAACACCCCGGATGGCCGTCGTGCCGGTGCTCCGTTCGGCCCGGGTGCAAACCCGATGCACGGTCGTGACCAGAAAGGTGCTGTTGCATCCCTGACTTCCGTAGCCAAGCTGCCGTTCGCTTACGCTAAAGATGGTATCTCCTATACCTTCTCCATCGTTCCGAACGCACTGGGTAAAGATATGGAAGCCCAGAAAGCCAACCTGGCTGGCCTGATGGACGGTTACTTCCACCACGAATCCAACGTAGAAGGTGGTCAGCACCTGAACGTTAACGTGATGAACCGTGAAATGCTGCTGGACGCCATGGAAAACCCGGAGAAATATCCGCAGTTGACCATCCGCGTATCCGGTTATGCCGTTCGCTTCAACTCTTTGACCAAAGAGCAACAGCAAGACGTCATCACCCGTACCTTCACTGCTTCTCTGTAATCGAGACGTAGTGAGCAAAAACCGGCGCCAAGGCGCCGGTTTTTTTATGCGTGCGATTCAGGGGGAGTAATCATCCCCTGTGAATCGCCTCTAGTTCCATCGCAACCACAACAGTTGTTACTGGGTATTCGAAGAGGTGTCTAGTCCTGAAATAGGTTTACACATTTTCAACTAGCATTTCTCTACTCAGCACCCCCGATGTACCGCATCGGGGATT
>NZ_LYSQ01000033.1:0-44957 GCF_001728955.1 Aeromonas sp. DNP9
ATAAGAAAGGGGAGAACATCCTGGATGTTCTCCCCTTTTCTGTATCGATAGGCGGTATGAAAGGTGGCGTCGCCAATCAGCCCATCAGCAGGGCCCGCAGGCTCTCCACATCCAGCCCGCGCACCTCGGACTGGCCGCTCAGCAGGCCATCGGCCAGCGCCCGCTTCTCGTCATGCAGAGCGACGATCTTCTCCTCCACCGTCTGCTCGCACACCAGCCGGTACACGGTCACCGGCTGGGTCTGCCCCATCCGGTGCGCCCGATCGCTCGCCTGATCTTCCACCGCCGGGTTCCACCAGGGATCGAGGTGCAGCACGGTATCGGCCTGGGTGAGGTTGAGGCCGGTGCCCCCCGCCTTGAGGCTGATGAGAAACAGCGGCACCTCCTCATGACGAAAACGCAGGATGGAGTCCTGACGGGACTTGGCAGAGCAGCCCCCATCCAGATAGCAGTAGTCCCAGGATTTCTGCTCGATGCGGGCACGCAGCAGGCTCAGCAGATCGACAAACTGGCTGAACACCAGCACCCGATGACCGCCGTCGATCGCCTCTTCCAGTAGGGCCATCGCCTCGTCCAGCTTGCTGCTGGTCTGCGACCACTCGGGCATCACCAGCTCCGGCGAGCAGCAGAGACGGCGCAGCCGGGTCAGGCCACTCAGCACATGCATCAAGGCGCGGCCATCGGCGCTCTGCACCTGCTGCACCACTTCCCGCCGGGTCGCCTCGTAGAGCTGGCGCTCTTCGGGGGAGAGGCTGATGTGGTGGATGATCTCGGTCTTGTCCGGCAGCTCGGTCAGCACCTGCTGCTTGAGACGGCGCAGGATAAAGGGGCTGATCACCGCCCGCAGCAGCGCCATGTGCTGGGGATCCTTGACCGCCTTGCCAAAGCGACGCTTGAACTCGCCAAGGCTGCCGAGCAGCCCCGGGTTGATAAAGGTAAAGAGGCTCCACAGCTCCCCCAGATGGTTCTCGATGGGGGTGCCGGAGAGGGCGAGGCGAAAATCGCCGTCGAGCTGGAACAACAGCTTGGCGCGCTGGGTACCGGCGTTTTTGATCTGCTGCGCCTCATCAAGCACCATGGAAGACCAGCGGCGGGACTTGAGCGCCTCCGCCAGGCTGCCAAGCATGCCGTAGTTGATGAGGATCACCTGACCGGCCTTGGCCTCGCGAATGATCCCCTCCCGCTCGGCCGGGTTCTCGAACACCACCACATCCAGCTCGGGAGCGAAACGGGCCACCTCCTCCTGCCAGTTGGTGACCACTGACTTGGGCACCACTACTAGGGCAGGGCCAAGGTGCTGGCGCATCCGCAGCACGATAAGCGCCTGCAGCGTCTTGCCCAGACCCATGTCATCGGCCAGACAGGCACCAAAACCGTGATGGGCCAGGGTCGCCATCCAGCGCACACCCTCTTTCTGATAGTCCCGCAGGGAGGTAAGCAGCTCGGGCGGGCAGGACACCTCCTGCTGCCACTCCTGCTGAAGGGATTGCCACGCTGCATCCCCTTCGGTGGTAATGACCGAGAGCAGACGAGTGAGCGGATAGGCCAGCTTGTTGTTTATCCGCTGCTCTTCATCGAGCATGGCCCCCAGCATGGTGAGCCGTTCCACCAGCTTGTCGCTCAGCATCAGGCTGGTCTTCTCGTCGAGCTGAACGGTACGCTGCCCCGGGGTCATCTGGCGCAGAATAAGGCGCAGATCGAGGATCTGGTGCTCATCAAGCGCCAGTGCCCCTTCGACCTGGAACCAGTCCTGCCGCCGCTCGATGCGCAGGCTCAGAGCCGCTTCATCGAGGCTCTTGAGGCGAGCGCTGTCCTGATGCCAGTGAATGACCACACCGGCATCCACCAGCTCGGGCAGGACATTGACCAGCGCCAGCGCCTGTTCCCCCTGCAGCAGCCACTCGCTGCCGGGCAGGCCGATGGGCAATTGATTGCGCAGCAACTGGGCCTGCCCCTTCTCGGCCCCGAGATCCCGCTGCCAGTAGTGGTACGCCTTGATCCCCTGCCGCACGATCGACTCCCCCTTGCCAAGGGGCTGGGGCGGCAGATCCTCAAATCGGGTCACCAGCTTGACCGACAGCTGACCATCCTGCCAATCCAGTTGCACCGAAGGAATGCCCGGCCAGGGAGCCAGTTCGGCGTTGCCGCTAAGCCCCGCAACCTGACTGTGCCAGGGCAGCTCGGGAATGGCGTCCAGGGTGCGTTGCAGCTCGGCCAGCCCCTCGGCGGGCAGCAGCGGGATGGATTCGAGCGCTGGCAAGCGGTCGAGCAGCGGCTGCGGGGTGAGGATCAGTTGCCACAGATCCTGCGCCAGCGGCATGATATGGGCCCCGCGGGCGGCCGCATCGGGGCAGAGCTGCGCGCTCATTCCCTGCTCGGTGGCCACCACCTGCAGCAGGGGGGCGCTGATGGCCAGTTGCAGCTTCTGCCCCTTGGCGTTGAACAAGCGGGGGTGATCGGCCAGCGGCGCCCAGACATCCCGCGGCAGCCGTCCCATCACCCGTGGCAGGGTGCGAACCAGTGCCCAGTCATGCTCATCGAGCATGGCGGCATACTGGGTAGAGAGCAGGGCCGGATCGACCCGGCGACCGGCGGTCCACTCCCCCTTGGTACTCAGCTTCTGGATCTTGCACTCCAGCTCGGGGCCGTCGGCATGGAGCAGCCACACCAACCGCTCTTGCGGCTTTCGTACGCCACTGGAGCGTCCCAGCCCCTGCAACCAGTTGAGCCAGCTGGCAGAGGCCGCGGTTTTGTCCTCGTCCCCGTCATCATCCTGCTCGTCACTGCCCTCTTGCGCACTCTCCTCACTGCCGCGCAGTTGGCACAAGGGCGCCCCTTTGGCCACCTCGCCCAACAAGATACGCAGCAGATCCTGACAAAATGCCATCAGGCGATGATGGGGCTCGGCATCGAGCAGATGGGAGAGATCCCACTTGTGCAACATGGCCACCTGCGGGCTCTGGGCACCGTGACGGGCCAGCGCGCAGAGATCGAGCCAGAGATAGCCCCAGTGGAGCTCCTCCACCGGCAGTTGCAGGGTATCGAACAAGCCAACCGCCTGACCGTGGCGATCGCCCGCCCACTGACTGAGCAGGTCGGCAAGCAGGGGGAACTGGCCAGTCAGGCTGCGCTGCCACTTCTTGCGCTGTTCGCTGGCGATGACGGGATCGGCCTGCTGCAACCAGCCAAGCCAGAGCAGGGCGCTGAATGAACGGGGCCACTGGCCCGCCTCGCCCTCATCGGTTGCCTGCCACTGACCCAGCGCGGTGAGCAGCCGCTCGCCAAGCGGGCCGCTCTGGCTCTGCTGGGCCAGCGCCTGCAGGGCTGGCCAGCCGGGGGCGGCATCCTTGTCCTCGCCGGTTGGCGATGTGCTCTCGCCATCCCCACAGAGCCAGCGCCACTCCGCCTCGAACGCTTTGGCCCGGGCCTGCACCTCGGGGGCACAGCGCACCAGCGCATTGGCCAGCGGCCAGCGCTCTTCATAGGGGGCATCGAGCAAGAGTTGCAGCGAGAAGTGCTCCAGCAGCAGTTGCTGCCAGGAGGGGCTGGAGCCCGCCAGCAACTGGTGAGCGTCCGGGGTATCGAGCAGGGTCAGCAGATCGCTGGCCGAGAAATAGGCGGGGATCTCCCCCGCTTTGCCGCGGCAGAGCTCGCGCACCACCGCATGGGTGAGATCCTGCCCGGTTAATGAGGGCACCCGGCTCCAGTCCGGCGCCGGGCAGAGACCGGCACGCACCCCCAGGATCAGCGCCAGCGTCCCCTCGGCGGTCAGGCTCCACTGCTGCTCCCCGCGCAATCTGACCAGCCCCGCATTCTGCAGTCGGGTCAGTTTATCGATCAGGGCATGGCCTATCGCCAGTTGTTCTTGCAGCAAACGGGTACTGGCAACGCGCTGCAATTGCAGGGTGGCGAGCAGGGCATAACTATCCGAAGAGAGGGTGGACGCAGACATCAAGACTCACGGGCAAGTGCAAAAGCGGAATTTTAACGGTAAAGCTCCAGCGGCTCGACCCTTTACCGTGAAATAACTCAAAAAAAAACGGCCATCCATGATGACCGTCGAAAGTAACGAAGGAAATAGCCGGATCATCCGGTTACCTCCCACAGCGGGAAAATCGGGAGCGCTAGCCCCTAATTCGTGGAGCCAATGCTAGAGGTTAGCGCCCGAAAAAGCTTTGAAGCGGATCACAGTTGAAAAGGATTTCTGAAAACGGTTTCAATTTTTAGCGGCAAAAAACCATGATTTCGCGCCAAATAAGTCATCCCCAACCACCCAGCTCACCCGGAACAGGCCGCAATAATGGATACCCGCTCCAAGTATCAGGCGAACATGTCACCTCACGTCAGGTGGCCACCTATCTCCTGCCACGACACAGTAAACAGGTCATCGCATCCATACCGTGGTTACATAAAGAAGAAGGTGCATAAAGAAAAAGCCCAACCTGTTCAACAGGCTGGGCTTGGTATGTGGCGGAGAGACAGCCCGCCTGAATCAAGTCCAGACAAAGCCAGCCACATCCTATACATCCAATTATAATCAATGTCTTACAGGCAAGTTAGTCCAACATCGTCCGACTATAAATGACACTACCCCGCTCTAAATGGCACAATGGATGGCATAGTCCATGGCATGCCACATTCTCAAGGAATCTTCCCTATGGCACTTCTTACCGATACCAAAGCACGTAATCTCAAGCCGGGTGACAAAGCGGTTGCACATGGTGGCGTAACAGGCCTTGCACTTCATCCCTCAACGGCGAAAGGTCGTGGCAACTGGGTGCTTCGTTATGTCAGCCCAGTAACCGGAAAACGCCGAAATGCAGGGCTTGGATCCTACCCCGAGATATCGATAGCCGATGCCACCAAGCAAGGACAGAAGATGCGAGAGCAACTCGCCAATGGTCTTGATCCACTCGAACTCAAACGTGCTGAAGAGAGCAAACCCGCTATCCCAACTTTCGAGGCTGCTGCTCGGGAAGTTCATTCCAAACTGCTATCTGGATGGAAAAACCCCAAACACGGCAAACAGTGGATCTCGACGCTCGAGCAGTATGCATTCCCCATGATTGGCCAGTACTCTATCTCTGCCATCACTCCAGCACAGATCGCTGAGGTCTTAATGCCGATCTGGTTGGACATCCCTGAAACTGCCAGCCGTGTGAAACAACGGTTGCATGCGGTAATGGCTTGGGGCTGGGCGCACGGCCACTGCCAAGCAAACCCCGTTGATGTGGTCAATCACTTACTCCCACTACAACCCAGTAAAGCCGTACGTACCGAGCATCAGCCAGCGATGCCCTGGCGTGATATTCCTGCCTTTGTTCAGCAGCATCTGAGGACAACGCAACGTTACGATGTGACCCGCTTAATGCTGGAATTCTTGATCCTGACGGCTTGCCGCTCAGGTGAAGTGAGGGCAATGAAATGGTCAGAGGTAGACCTGGAAGCAAAGGTCTGGACCTTGCCAGCAGAACGAATGAAGGCCAAACAAATGCATCGCGTCCCGTTATCTCTTCGAGCTGTTGAGATACTGATGGGATTACAGGGATTGCATAATGAATTGGTCTTCCCTTCGCCACGGGATCAAGTCCCCCTATCAGATATGGTACTAACGACATTTTTGCGACGGAAAAAGGCGCCAAGCTCTACTCCTGGCCGTCTGGCAACGGCACATGGCTTTCGTTCGAGTTTTCGGGACTGGTGCAGCGAGCAAGGCTATGCACGGGATCTTGCTGAACGAGCATTAGCTCACACGGTACAAAACAAGGTAGAAGCTGCTTACCATCGCACAGACTTGCTGGATCTGCGACGTCCGATGATGGATGCATGGGCGAATTTTGTTGCATGTAATTGTCTAACCGAATAAAAGAGACGGCCTATGGTAGGCCGCTTCTTTCTATCTTTCAGTTTTGCCTAATATACTATGCAGCCGCCGAATAAGATTATACATCTTGCCAAAACCGAACAAACTATTTGTTCCGCTTTATCCACCTCTGGTTTTGATCTCCCCTCTATTTTATCAAGTACCGGCACGACCTCCGGTATCCTTCTGTAGCAAATATTGAATGGCGAGCTACATATTTTACGATTCCAGGCAACAGAACCATCAGCCATCCATACACACCTGAAAAACAGACTTGGCAATATCGATTCCAACTACTTTGATAGTGTTCATGTGCTGCTCCCTCCAAGTTGAACGCAGTCAGCCTAAGTATGAAACTGACCGCACTGAGAGGGGCATCCATCACATCACTACAATCTCAACTGGAGAGTACTTGAGCTTTTCATAGTTCTGGCCCAAATACAGAGCTATCCGGTTACAAACCTCATTGTTAATAGTTAACCAGATGACAGCTGTGATTTGATTTGCTCATCATTTAGTTGGAAGCAACGGTTGTACAAGCAATGGGCGCTGCTGATGCTGAGCCAGGGTCATCAATACCTTCAATTGCTTCTTTTTTTGCACCATAACGCCATTGCGGCTGGTTCGCATGCTGCTGAGTACATCCTCCATGCTCAGCTGAGTATTGCCCGGATCATGCATCGCCATGGCACCGATCACCTGAGCAATACGCCCCACCCCGGTGCGGCAATGAACCACCGGTAGCTATTTGTTCTCATCCCCCACCGCCGAACTGCCCGCCTTCTCATAAATGGTGCGCTTCGCTTGCGCATTTTGCTCCAGCAGGACTGACAGCCGCTCAGTCACCTCGGCGCTGACGGCCGTTTTATCGTGCCAGTTGCTGACATGAACCACGGGCACCTGGATCCCCTTCTTGCCAGAGCCGGGCATGGTCAGTGCCATCTGATAAGCATCGGCCTGAATGCCATCACCCAGGTCGACACTCATCTTGTGATCGGACTTTACCGATACCACCCATATTGGCCGCTCTGACGAAAATCGTCGGGCATCTTGAACTGGGGATTGGCGATTTCGTTGGCGGAAGCCAAACCGCCAGTACCGGCGTCCGGTTGTCGAACAACATATGCAGATGACTCTCCAGCTGACTGTCGAGCGGGTACTGGCAAGCAATGGAGCGATGGGTTCCGACCTGCACATAGTTGGCGTTGAGGTCAGGTCGCACGGCGGTCACCTTGTTGGCACGAATGTCGTTGAAGCGGTTGAGCTGACTGCCATCGCTGCTTTGCAGATAACGATCAGGTTGCACCGAGGGTTGCAGCTATTGCTGTAAACCGGCCAGCCTGCTGCTCAGTTCCCGCTTCGTCTGCGCCCCGTAAGGATCAACCGCTGCAGGGGTCACCATTCTGGGTGTGGCACTCATCAATCGTTCATGCTGCTGGGCCAGTGCCGGGCCGGCATTACGCGGAGGAAGGGGCGGAGCACGACGTGGCGGCAACGGCGGTGCATCCTGACCTTGGGTGAATCTCTTCACGCGAAGCCTCATTGGAGACAGATAAAGCCTTAAACTGACTACTGGCCGCCACCTCATATCTCAACTTGCCGACCATGTCACCACGATTTTGATTAACAGGGTTGGTTACCTGTTGCTGAAGCTGGTATAAATTTAATTTCATGATTACCTCTAATATTATCAGTCAGCCGTGAGCATAATAGATATGCACCTTAAAAACTCAGATGCATGGTCAGTTCATTTAAAAACACTCAGCTTGGATTTTACATATTAACCAAGCCAATAAACTAGACTATCTACCACTGCATGAACAGCTCATCCTCAGACTTGGAATTGGAATTGGAATTGGAATTGGAATTGGAATTGGAATTGGAATTGGAATTGGAATTGGAATTGGAATTGGAATTACAATATATTAAGACGGTAAAATAGCATCAACTTGATAGTGCAGGGAAAAAACGCTTCTTTATAAAAAAATAGAAGCAGCGAGTAGAAGATTACAAACGGAGTCTAGCATTACGTTCATCTAAGGCCATTATAATTATGTATTATTGGCTGATATAGTAAGCAACACCGATTGCAAATCATCAAGACTCAAATGCCAGGCTAGATAGAACATACAAAATTCCACCCGTGTGAAATAACGAAAAAAATCTGGACCTTAGTAAATCAGCCCAGATTTTCATTGTTATGAAATGAGTGTTGGCTTACAGGACAATGAATCAATCATCTTTATAATCAATCATCCAACTCACTGCCTTCGATAGCCGGCCTTCGACTCAGAAAAACCACATTTCTCGCTAACTCTTCTTTAATATTTTCCATTACATTTTTTTGGTTACTGTCGATTTTATCGATATATGCTTTTGCAGACATAGTGCTTGCATTTGGGTTGCGTGAACTTACACCACTCGTATCGACTTTATCCCAAGTTTTTCTTACTCCAGAATGAGCCTCAACTCTCGGTGGCGGTGGCGGCGGCGGCGGTGGAATTACCCCGGGGGTTATCGAAATAGAGCTCTTACTTGGTGCCAACAAACTAGGTGCGGATTGACTGTGAACTAATTGCTTTAGTTTATTCTCATGTCGTCTTGCCGTTTCTCTAGCCCGAAACTCAGCGGGGGTCTTTGGACCATTCTTCAGAGAGCGATCTACAATTAATGCTCTTTCCTTGAAAGAAAGAGCTGAAGGCTCACTTTGCTCAGCCGCTGGTTGAAGACTCTCTGGGATAGAAGAGCTCCCGTCTTGATCGACAGGTTCAGCCGCTGGTTGAAGACTCTCTGGGATAGAAGAGCTCCCGTCTTGATCGACAGGCCCAGCCGCTGGTTGAAGACTCTCTGGGATAGAAGAGCTCCCGTCTTGATCGACAGGTTCAGCCGCCGTTGTTATAGACGGGTTGCTAGCAGCCTTCATTTCAGTAACTTCATTAGTACCAGGTCTTATCACCGGGTCAGTGGAAGCCGGTTGAGCCTTCTTTGCCCCCCCCAATAACATAGTTTTCAAAAAAAGCATCATGCTTTTTAATTTATCGACAAATTTCGCTTTATTTCCAGAATTGGTAACACCTTTGACATTAAAGCTAATTTTGGAATCAGTGATCATCCCTTCATTAGATATGGGACTTTGAGATGCTGTAACTCTCATTATAAACCTTCTTTTTAATCATTAAGGTGAATGATACTATTATCATCAGATAACCTTTACGCAATAAACATCGTATAATAAATTATCATTTCCGTAAGTAGGCTATCCAATCTAAATCCTAAACTGATGCGCTAACGTATTGAATTTGTCAAGTGTACCAGACAATTTTTGTTCAAGACCCATTATATCTTCACCTAACTCCGCAAATACAATAACCTTATCTTTCTGAACATTCATAAAAAAATGCTCATCATTCGCCAGAGCCTCCATGAATTTTGAAGCTTTCAACGGGAGAACCCTGCGGTCTTTAAAGGGGATCTCAATATAGGTCTGTAAGGTATTACCCTGAAAGTACACATAAATATCCTCCCCCCCCGTCAGTTCAATGGTGATAGGTTGATCTGCTTCAACCCGGGACAGCAATGCAGGGTCAACTCCCAAATTATCCACCAAAGATTTGAAGACGATTTCTTTTAATTGTTTCAAAAACTTCCCTCCAATAATATAAAGCTTTCGTTATTACAATATTCATAACTGTCGAAACAGCATATGAAATTGTTCGTAGATACTGCCGCCCATTTGCGTCAGCAGGACCATGAATACCACAAGTTTTGACACCATGGGTAAACCTGGGTCTTGCACACTTAATACTGTCTGCAACAGACCAACTAACACGCCGGTGATGACAAAACTGAGCGAAAAAATAATGACTGCATCTTTCACGATTTCCAAACAAGCGGCAGTGACATCAAGTACGGTCATATTCTAGCTCACAGTACTCTTTCATCTCTTCCCCTTCAAATTCAAAATGGTAATATTTGCCTTGGTATAACACACGATAACTTTTGAGTTTATGTTCATAATGAAACAAGCGAGCGCTCGCTGCAAAAGGGCTTACCGCTGCTACATAGACGGCTGTTTGCTGTACTTCAACATGCCATCTCCGCACCCGTTCAGCTAAGCCCACTGCTGCGGGGTTCATTTGTACTGTGACTATTGGACCTTTTAGCGTGAAAGGCTGACCGTCAGTGCTGGTACCCCACGAGCGTCTCTGAAAGAAGCCAAAGTTGTAACCTGATGGCTGATTTTGTTGTTCGGGGGCATCGCATTGACGATATTTATTTACATCAAGCTTGCCTGACGAGCCCCGCCCTAAGAAGCATTTCTTCTGCCGATGGCGACCGAATGATTGTGCTTGAGCAACCTCTTTGACCAAGCGCCGTCTTTCCACTAGCCGATTAACCTTATGATCATCACGACATGGTTCATCATTTATGGCGTCAGTAACCGACTCAACTTCTGCTTCAAAGTCACTGTGTTCACCCAGCGTGTTAAGTGACAGCGTTGCCGGAGTAACTTCCATTATGCCTTCTCATCTCTGATCAGTTCACGCAGTTCACCTAGTGCATCTTTTCGCTTTTCCAACTGTCTTTTCTCCGCTTCGGTGGCTTCTATTTCCAGAGCTAATACTTCACTTTGTTGTTGCTTAATAGAAACATCAAAATAGAACGACTCAATCTGAGATTTGCAATCTTCTCGTCGCAAAAAAAGACGTTCCAATGCGTTTTTTTCATCTAGCATCTTGAGGGTCTTAAGTACATTTTGCTCTTGTTCAATCTGTTCCCATAGTGCATGAATTTGAGCGAACAGTGCTTGTTGATCTTTTTTTAGTTTGATGAGCTTACGTTGCTGCTTGCCGATGCGAATATCAATTATATCAATAATCTGACCAAATTCGACCCATTGCTTCGAGGGTTTCTTCATACTCCACCCCATCAAATCCCTGCTTCAGAAATTCTATGATACGGGGATAACGCTCAATCGCCTCATCAGTTTCTAAATCGTTGCCTTTTTCGTACTCACCGACTCGGATTAATAGCTCAACATTAAAATAGCGATACACCATATCTTTAATTGCTTCGGACATGCGAACGAACTTTGCTTCCTGGACTTTATTTTGCAGACGACTTTTGCTTTTCAGTACATCAATCGCCGGATAACGACCGGTTGATGCAATGGTTGTAGAATACACCAAGTGACCATCAATCAATGACTTCACTTCATGAGCAATCGGATCATTATCAATTTCCTTCTCAATCAGCACAGTGAAAATTCCGGTTACAGAGCCTCGAATTGAGTTACCACAACTTTCAACTAAACGCGACAAAGCTAAGGAGACACCAATGGGAATGCCGCCGTCAATCGGCGTGCCATCGAGCATTGCCTGTGCGCGGGCAAAACGTGTCAACGAGTCGAAGTACAGAACAACTTTTTTCCCTTGTTCCATAAAATGCCGCGCAACCGAAACAGCGACCAGTCCAGAGCGGACTTTTTCCAATGGGTTCGCTTCAGACGTCGAGACAATGGTGATGGATTTTTGGATCACCTCAGGTCCGATTTCTCCTTCAAGAAATTCCACCACTTCACGAGCCCGTTCGCCTATCATTGCGAAAATAACCACATCAGCGTCCATATTGTTGGCCATGATCGACACTGTCGTCGTTTTGCCTGCGCCAGCGGGGGCAAATAACCCAAGACGTTGGCCTTCGCCAATGGTGAACAGGCCATCGATAATCTTCAATTTTGTTGGGAATACATCCTTTATCGGTGCCCGTATTGCTAATGGAATAGGCTCAATAGCGATAGGCAAGTCCACATAGTCTCCAGGCTGATCTAGATAATTTTGACCATATAATGTTTGCCCATAGCAGTTGATCACTTTGCCGACTAATGCCTGCTCGTTTAGTGGAAAACAAAAACGATTTGGCGTAATCTCAATTTTCCCACCTCGCATCACGGATCCAGGTTGCAGGAGCTTAATTTCCACCCTATGACCGAGCACCTTGACCACTTCCCCGCGTATTCTCTGCCCGTCGACAGTATGAATAAAGCACTCTTGGCCGACAAAGGTATCGATAGTTGCATGAAAGGTTACCGTGTCTTGGCAAGATTCTTTCACTTTAAAGTAGCGCTTAATTATCACTCAATCACCTGAAAAGAAATCGAAATATACCGTTTGTATTTTCGTTTGGTTTCATGGGTATTTTTGAATAACAATCCTAATAATGGAATGCTTGATAGAACAGGGACTCCCACTTCTGTAGATTGTGTAACTGTATTATCAAAACCACCTAGAATAACTGTTTGATCCGGTTTAATATATACTTCCGACTCTAGAGATTGAGAGCTTACCCTCGGAGGGGAAATCGACTGACTGGATTCATCATCATCATCATCTTCATCATCTAGGCTTTCTTCTCTATATTCAACCTTTGCCTGAACTCGCCCGGAGGGGAGCAAGCGACCAGTGACATAAACACTGTTATCCGCGTCAATCTCTTTTGTATCTACTTGTTTCTCTGAGATCAGACTGATGGTTGCTGTTTCCTTACGACCAAAATGACCTTGTTGGTTTTCCAGGGTCAATAGGTTTGTCTCATAGACACCACGAGCCATCCCATTAGTAGTAGTCGCTTGAAACCCCTCAAGGAAAGTTTTGGTTTCACTAAACGGAGCGGAAACAACGTCGTAGATGCCTTGAGTACCGTTAAGAAGGGTACTATCTGGGCCAAGAGTTTCATCTCTGTCAACCGCCACGTCATAGACTTTAAGAGAAAATAGCAGTTGCTGACTCTTGATATCAATAAGAGCTGCAATACGTTTTGCCAGTTTCACTTCAGCAGGGGTTCCACGAATTAAGAGCGCATTAGCAGAGGGGATTACTTGCACTTTAGACGTTTTTTCTTCCTCATCAAGTGATTGCTTGTCACCATCCTTGAGTTTGACCTTATACGCTTTTTCTAGCGCCTGTTGGTCGCTAACGTTTTCAAATTGGCCAATGTTCGTGATCGCGGAAGCAATTAGAGACTGCGCACCAGGGAAATTCACTGCCCCATTAAAGGTTGCAATGCTTCTGTCAACAACGGACAAGTAATCAAACTTTATCCTGGCAAGTTCGAGGTCATTCTCATTTTCGAGAAACTCGTTTTTGTCTACCATGGCTGCATAACTAGCTGCATCATTGACAAATTCCCTGGAACCGGAAAGCAGCACAGAGTGATCGCGCTCAACGCTTATTATCTTGACTGTCGAGCTGGTAATAAATGTACGTTTTAACTCAAACAGCAAGTCAGCTGGTTGAATATTCTTTGGGCGGTATGAATAATTTATATAGTCTTGAACATACTGTACACGCAGCGTGCCACCGTATATATACCAATCAAAGTCGTAGACTTGCGAGAGTTCTGAAAGTAGTTTTTTCCCTTCCCCAGAGAGAGGGCGTGAAACCACTTGTCTTCCGATCTCACCCTCTAATGTATTCACTAATTTCAGGTTCATATCTTTAGCGATAGCATTCAACGCTTGCTCGACGTTCATATCTCGCTGTTTGATAAAAACGTTGGCATAGACACTTCCTGATAGAAGACAAAGTACACAAAAAAATATTTTAAGTTTCATTTAAAATTTCTTCTAACTGTTGCTCGGATTGTTTCATTTGACGGATAGTATTATTAATGATTGTCTGTTCTAGAATCATTTCTACTACTTCATCCTCGCCAAGAACCTCACCCGAGTTACCCGTTTCATCACCCCCTGAGCAGCCCTTGGTTTGAGCGAGTTCATGAGTAAATGTCTCAAAATCAGATGTTTCTTCAAATGCACTTCTTAATTGGCCAAGGCCTTGTACTTGCATATTATTGATACCCCACCTTTTGCATTAACAGTTTAAAGACATAGAACTGGTCATTTAAAAACCAGAGGTTTAACAAGATCACCACCAACCCCGCTTTCATGTTGGGAGTAACAAACTGGGATAAGGAGGCTTTTTTAAAAAACAGATCAACATAACCACAACAGACGGTGACTGAGATCATAAGCACAATGTATTTGCAAGACACCACCATCAAAACCACCAAGCTGTCCGTGATTAAAAAGAACAAATACGCAAAATCGGTATGCAAGCTAATTGATGCCGGCGCATTGAGCAATTGCAAAAACGGACGAAACAAAGCACCATCAGCTAACGCGTAGTACACAAACAACAAACTGCTCAGTTTCGCCAATGATTCTGACTCGTCCGTAAAGCGCTTATCTTGCACTGACTGTTCATTCAGTAGTAGCAACTGCTGAATGACACTGCCGACCATGCCCCCTAACAGGTAGGGGACCGAAATCAAAAAAGCAAACATCACAACTGCAATCACCCAGCCAAATTGAAGGTCATTCAAGACCTCTTGGTGGTCCAAAAACATCGCACAAACAATAGAGATTGCCAAACAACAGGTATTATCTAAATAGAGACGCGTCGGCTCATAGACTTTCAAAAAAAGGAAAAGCCCAGCAAACAGTATCCAATGGGGGAATAGCAGAGCCTCCATACTAACCCATCGCCCTAAACAACATAGTCCAACTGTCAGAAAAGTAAAAAATAGCAAGCTTTATGGGAGTGGAAATCACGGTTGGAGAAAGCATCGTCATCCCTACACCACTCAATATCACTGCGATCAAAAAATCTATGCTCACAAACACCATATAGAGCTTCAGCCCCATTTCGAAACCTTGATACATATCCAGTATTAAATTGCCAAGGAAAAATTTAAACGTGTCTGCGTTGCTGTCAAAGTTGAGAGGGAGTTCCATCAGGCCCATCAGTGTATCTGTGTTATTTTTTGCCCGCTCTAGCAACTCAGGAAAGAATTCAAACAAATGAGCGACTAAGTAGTACATGGTTATATTTTTAGGCTGCTCTTTATTTTGTATTTCCTGAATGTCCAGCTGAAATTGCCGCTCCTCTTGTTGTTCAGAGAAATACGGTTTAATTCTCTCTAAACCAGGCGTTATATCAGGCCAGATACTGTTCAATGCCATCAATGCTGCGAGTAAATTCACAACGATAGAAGGTGGTATTTGTTGTGTTCCTACCGCATTTTTGATGATATTTAAAACAATGTTGTACTTGACGAACCCCGAAAAACAAATAAACAGAACCGTCGATATCAATGCCAATACCAACAATACAATTAAGTTGGCACCTGAAAAGGCATTGTCCGGATTCAATAGATCTATCATAGTTATACCGAATGAGTCGCAGGGCATTAGCCCTGCGACGATTAAATATTGCGAGCAGCGGCAAGAATCGAGTCTTTCACCCCTTTCAGGGTTGACGTTCCCGTCTGTGCAGCAATGCTTTGATCCGCCATCAACTGTTGAAGTTCCAATGACTGTGACGCAGACATTTCGAGCGCACCATCAGCATTAGTATTACTTGTGATAAAATTCTCAACATCTTCATCTGCAGCTGAAATAAATCCTTCAAAAACATCTGCTACATCACTGGTAGTCAGTTGGCCTAGAGCAAAAGGGCCAAAATCGATGTCCTTATGCATATAGAAATTCCAGACATATGATTAAATATTACGTGCAGCAGCAAGAATAGAGTCTTTTACGCCTTTCAACGTGGCCGTACCTGTTTGCGCAGCAATGCTTTGGTCCGCCATTAGCTGTTGAAGTTCCAATGACTGAGACGCCGACAATTCGAGGGCGCCATCAGCATTAGTATTTTGTGTTATGAAAGCTTCAACATCCTGATCAGCAGATGAAATAAACCCCTCAAAAGAATTTGCAACATCTGCAGTAGTGAGCCCACTGTCAGTTGTAACTGTAGCCGGCGAGATATTAGTTGACATATATTATTACTCCTGTTTTTCCTGTTTTTTGATTTTAATGTGTACGCTTGTACGTTTGTACGTTTGTACGTTTGTGTACGTTACGAATAAAGGCATGCTTTTTTCGAGACTTAAATTATCAGCACAACCAAATCAGATGAAGTGAATAATGATGAAAAAACCAACCTCACAAAAAAGCGATTAACATCACAAATTGTCACACTTTAAAATATCAGTCTTCTTTTATAAAATCCGGTTGCAGAGAAGCAATCTTCTGGAAAAAGCACCAAGTAGCAACAATACCAATCTTCGAATTCGGCATTACCAACTGATTTGACCATCGACTAAATAACTGATCCTAATAGTGCTCCACCTTCGCTGTGCCACAGCCATTCCCCGGAAAAGGAGACACGGTATCCATGAAGTGTTTCACTCGGGCCAGAAGGCTGGCCATCCCTCTGCATTGATGATTCGCGTGATGGTTTCATGTAACTTGTGCCACAGCCGTTCTATGTGATTAACCCAAGGACAGTAAACTGGCTGGAATACCAGGCAGAACTTGGGATTCTTCTTAAACCATCGATCGGTCTGTTTGCTTTTGTGAATGATGTAGTTATCGAGGATCAGCGTGATGGTTTTGGCCCGTCGGTAGTGGCGACGCAGCTTTTCCAGCATGGCGATAAACAGGGATGAGTTTTTCTTTATCCCACTGACGTAAAGCACTCTTCCGTTGCCTGCATGGAGAACGCCTGCCAGGTCATGTTTCCCGTTCTGCCCCGGTGTGACAACCCGCTTTTGCTGCGCTCTGAACATCCAGTCGACCCCTAATTTGGGATTGAGGTCTATATCGACTTCATCCTCATAAAACACCGGATTATCGGCATCACAGCGGGCCAGTGCCGCGTCGATATCCGCCATTTTCTCCTTATAGGCAAGGTCTTTTAGTCGCAAGGTTGGCACGGGCCTGTGCCAGACAATGCCCATACGATGTAACCATCGGCGGAGCGTGGAGGCCGCCATATTGAGGCCTGTTAACCGATTGATCTTGAGAGCCAATAGTTTGGTACACCAGCGGCTGTGCTGATAACCAAAATCTTGCGAAGAAAACTGCATGAGCAGCACCAGTAAGGTGACAATCTTGGCGACAGGTAAGACCAGGGCACGGCCAGCCGGTAAGGCTTCTAGAGCCCCCACACCTTCATCCCGATACCACCGAAGCCAACGGCCGATGGTCGAGCGAGCAGCACCGGTAAGGTGATGAACATCAGTGATCGTGCGTCCTTCATGTAACAGTTAAATGGCCATCAAGCGACGAGCATGCCCTTTACCACGCGTGGCATGGATGATTTTGTGAATACGGCGCGGTTGTGGCTGTGGCAGGGGTGGTAGGATAGGCATCAACTCAGTCCTTTGGGTGTGGCTTGTTTTGTTTGGCGGCTAATGAGATCGCACAAACTGGACTGAGTTCCCTTCCTCCAGTGATCTACTATTCGGAACAAGCTATTTAGGTTAGTCTCCACACGTTGTGAAGAGTTGGGATCTTCATGAAAAGCCATCGCCCGTCTTTCCTGAGTGCTGTTTTCATATGCAAGATCTTTAGCGCTAACCTATTTAAACTGCCATAAAAGACTCCGTTTGTGGTCTCATTCAATCACCAAACAAAATCAACACACACGAAGTCTTTGAGCTTTATCAATACAAACTGGCCAAGAGGACATGCTTGGTTGAGGTGGAATTAAACAGACTAACAACTTCCACAGTAGTCTGCTCTATAATAAATTCACCATAGGGGTATAAAAAGTAGGTAGAATACACTCAAGCCAGATAGAGGGCTATGACGTCCATTCATAGACCTCGACATATTAAAAATATCAGCTAACGATGCACATAACAATGTGACGTGAACACGCAAGTGCCGTAGTGGTAGCAATACATTATTTTATTAAAAAAAATACCGCGCCAGAGATAAATGAAGCTAAGAGTGATGATGCAAGGAGGAGCATAAAGCAGCGTCGAATGGAAATCAGAGTGTGGGTAATGTGTGACACCGACTCAATATTATTACTATCCTGGCTGGAAATCCGCCTAGTGAGTTCTATTGATGCGTTCACATTGTTTATCTGTTTAACGTTAAACGTTGGAACCATTTCAGTTGAGAGTTCCAAGATGCTGCTGCCTTCACAGATCAGCATGTAACCTTCTTTTGGAATGGTTTTTATCTCGCAGGACAAACTCTCTATTCGAACCAACGATTTTCTCAGGTTAGAGATGGCTTTAGTGAGAGATGTTTCACTCACCAACACCTTGCCCCACACCTGCTGATGGATTTGCTCTTTGCTGATTACTTCATTGCTGTGCATGCACAGCAATTTCAGGATTGCGGCTTCACGTCCTCCAAGCATGATAGTCTGTGTGGGTGAAACAACTTCCCGCTTTAGTACATCAAACACCGTTTGGTTGCCAAGTACATAATTTCTCATCATAACTTTCCATTCATTTAGCCATTACATTATCAATCTCTTTTACCCTGGCAACATTTAATGTTGCGCAGCTAGGTATACGATAATCCCAGAATGGAAATCTGTCTGAGACCAGAGCGCAATCTCTACTCACTCTAAATTAAATAATATAACACAAATAAAAATGAAAAAATCATAATCTCAGCCCCAACAAATAAGCGTCATTCGAGCGCGGCCCCCTCAAAAAAACACCTAAGTGCTAACCATTGAATAAAAGGCAGTGTCAGGAGCGGCGATAACGTTAATTATGAAATGAAACATTCCCATAATGCAAAATCGTAGTACACATGAAAGATATTAACGCGTTATCACCATTGCGCGCAGATCGAGCACATATTATATCGAATCAGGTAGTTGATGGTATGAGAATCAGCCTGCAGATATACAATTGCAAAGCAAGGGAAATGATAGCAGTGAAACTTCATACATCATACAATCCAGTCAAAATAACAAAGCCCCAAATATCATTAACAAATGGGGCTAGGGTGTAGTGTCTTATATGCTAGACAATTTAGTCAAGTTTTCTAAGCGGGAAGAGGTTCCACCTTTTCACTTGTCCGCCGGACCTCATGCAAGTCAATATTGGTATATTCCTGTCCACTTTCATCTTTTACCATAGAAAAACCAACCACCTTAAATCTAGCCAATGGTGAATATATTCGTTCACTTTCATCCTTATCGTAACCGAGACCACTGGGGATCAACATATTGACACTACTAAAACCTTTTATGGTGTATCTTACTGGATTAGGAGCCTGAACATAGACATTAGCATTAGCATTAGCCTTAGCCTTAGCATTAGCCTTAGCAAATCCATATGCTGTTTGCTTGTCTTTAGTAGTCGAAAAAAACTGCCCAGGACCGTATATAATATTCTTGTTGTTATCAAAATTCGTTCTCAGTGTATTAAGCCCATCTGTTGTCATGGACTGGCCACGGTATGTTGTCATTTTACCACCGTCTTTATTATAAAAGAGTTCGGCGCTATCTTCAACCAGCTTATCCATATCTTTACATGCATTCTTAATTTTCAATGGTAGATGTTTATATTGTTCATTCTTAAAAGCTTTATCATCTATTTGAGTGTAAGACTCAAGGACATTCTTATGTTTTAAAATCTCGTTGCAATAAGAACTAGAATTACCATATTTACTACGCGCAGCCGCATTAATTAAGGGATAACCACGATCCGAACGATAAATTACGCTAAAAACTTGAATGCGTTCCTTTATGTTATTCTTGGCTTCATCTATTTTATGCTCTTGAGCCTTCGCCGACGTCAATTGTTCTTTTACTATATGTAGCTCGTTTTCCAAACTGGGTAATTCACTGGATAATTTCGTCAACTCGTTACGTCCATCATTCACAAGCTTAGTAAAATATTCTGAACATTCCTTCGCCATAACCGTAGTTGCTTTTGCATCAGTAGATTGAGTACGAACAAGTTCCACAGCAGCTCGTCGCTCACTCTTGAGTCTTTTTGCGTCCAAGTTAAAAAGATTTTTCAGCTTACTGCTAGATTTCTCATGCTTTAACTTTCCCGAAGCTTTTAGGCGCACTATAGAATTATCGCCATGCTTTGTGGAGATTCTGTTAAGTTGTTTGATCATTCCGTTAATAGCACTAACAGACGATGCAATTTCATTTTTCTTGCTCTTAATATTGCTTATTTTATATTCTAAATGGCTGATTTTTGATTGTAGTTTTGCACTACTGTTCATCTGAAAATCTACGTGACCGCTTACTATCTTATTTGTCATTTTTTTGTCCAAAAGTGATGTTGCCGAGGCCATGTTTAACATAAAGAGTCATTAGGTCACCCGCTTAGGCTGCAATATACAGCCCAATAGCCAAGTCAAACCCTTCTCATTTTATCCGTGTACTAGTTGCAGTGCGGGTTGATCTCTTCCACCAACACGCCATAGCCATCATCAACTTTTATCAGTGTTCCGGTGGCAATCAATTCGTTTCCGCTCTTTAGCATGACCGAAGATTGTACAAAGTCTGTCAACGGCTTAACCTGGCCTTTGTGCAACTGATTTAGTTGTTCGAGCGTTAACGTCGTGTGCCCAATGACCACATCGATAGCAATTTTCATGATCTATCCTTGAGTAATGGCGACAATAGCTCGACGAACGTCGCGAATTTCCTCTTGGGCAGAGGATATTTCGGTCATCACATTCTTGAACTCTTGCTGCTTAGTGTCCAAATCGACTTGGATAGTATCGCAGTATGCCGTCATGGTCGCGTTTAATTCCTGAAGCTCTCCATAGGTTACTTGCCAATTTTTCGAATCATTTAGATTTTTACCTGTGATGACCTTGATACCATCAGGGTTATGTAAATCCTCTCTAATCAAACGATCAATTTCATCTAAGTAAGCAGCTGAATTACCATCACCCAATTGTGTTTTTTTATCATTCGAATTAGGGTCAGTAAACGAAAGGTTGTCCTGCATAACCAGTCCCCATAGTCGATTGATCTCAGCAACAGCATTGGACATCACCTCAATTTCTTGTGCCATAGCATCCGCTTTAGCTGTTTGCTCTTCAATGTACTGAGATAAGATCTGATCAATCAAATCGAGCGGGTCGACCGCCCCTGGAGTGAATAAAGGCACCGATTCAGAGCCACTTGTACGATATCCATTATCACCGACCATATTCTTTACCGCCGGGTGATCAAATATCATTTTTTCCAGTGTGACATCGGACGATTGATGAGAGAAACCTGGCTTCATATTCGAAAAATTCGTGATCTGTGGCATTGACATACTTCTTCTCCTATTGTTTCGGAATGTAATAAACTCGGATTTTCAAACCATCTTTGAAAACTACCTTTTCACGTGTAATAGCTTGTATCACACCGAGGCCAGGCACGAGACTGCCTTCCCAATACCGATTACTTGCATCGTAGATATAGCGCACCGATTGGGTAGACAAGAAGATGGCGTAAGGAAAAGCATCCGTATCAATACGTTCGTGACTATCAAGACGAGATGTAAGGCGTTTGGAGATGTCAGTCAAACCATGAGCCTTGAGTACTCGTGAAGCCAGCTCAGTGTCTGACACACGCCAGCTTTGCCCCTCCCGGACAAAGCTTACGCCTGCCTCCCCTAAAAGCGCCATGACTTGATTGTCAACTTCCCCCGTGTTCACGCGAATTTGATCGCGCCCTTTCTTATTTGTGATGGAACTGCGGACAGGCAAACCAGTCACGGATGAGACCACTTCTACCAACAACTGTGAGGTTCGTAAGTACTTAGCCTGTTCAATAACGGTCATATTTGCACTCAAGTACTGAGGCAAGCCATCAATGATGGCCTGGTCGAACACGTATAAACGGCCACCTTTGATATAGCCAGAATCAATATATTTCAGATACTTATGAATCAATGCGGTCTCATGATACTGTGACCACACAATGCCCCCCGTGGTGAGGATGGCATTGAGCACCAGACAAATCACGATCAGGGGGTAATATTGCTTAAGCCGATATCGACGCAATCTAGGCGCTCGCAACCCTTGGGGGTATACAAAGAATGCGAGTCCTTGGTGCTGATACACGTGGTTCGCGACGAGCAGCTTACGTATGCCTTTATGATGAAGACCTTGCGCATAAAGTTGCTCTCCATCAGGCTCAAGCAACAGCTTGGTCTCATTTGGCCAATACTCTGGGATTGCCAACACATCCGGCTGTTCAGACTCTGTGGAGCCAGTCAAACACAACGGGCGATCTAAAGGGAGAGTCACGCCTTGCAGGTGCCCAGTGATAAATTCAATCAGCCACATATTTTTTTCATTTCTTTTTTCATTTGATAAACGTTACTTATTGTTTGACCCAACAGATCAAGGACTTGTTGTGGATGTGTCGGCATCGGCTTATGGCGTATATAGAATCGCTCGCCGTCAAATGGCATTGCAATGTAGCCATCTTGTGTCAACCCAAAGTAACTATTCCACTTAAGAGCGAGTTGATCGTCGATAACCAAATCCAACTTTACCAACACAATAATCTGTCCTGTCAGACCAACCGCTGCTCCATTTTCAATTCTGCAAGACGATTCAGCATAGGTACAAACTAATGCATCGCTGTCGTGAACGAGCATGGAACGGCCCTGTACCAACTGGGCCACTTCACTCATTAATAACGAAAATTGCTTATTCTTCATTGTGTATCTAATTTCATTTCAATAATAAAACGACGCTGAGTGATACGCTCCTCGGCACTGGGCAATCCATTTTCTACACTGCCGCGCAACGAGATTGGGATGTGATGTACGCCTTCTTCCCTTAAAAAATCGTGAACAACTTGTGCTCGCGCATTTGCCAAAAATTGATTATGAGGATATTTCCCTGAGGAGTCAGCGACACCATAGATGCGAATATGTTTAACTGGCCATTGCCGAGCTAGATCAACGACGTTACGCAATGTGGCTTTGCCTTCTGCCGTCAACTCATATTGGTTCACCAAGAACAAATTGGTGAAGGTGAATCGATAAAGACCATTCTCTAGTGATGTCGCTCTGACACCATCAACACTCGCCAATTCTTTCTTGTTCAAATCTTTATTGTTTGAACTCTGATACTTGTTCAAATCTTTATTGTTTGAACTCTGATAACGGTTAGGGGTGACAAAATTTGAATACGCCGCATAGTCGCCTTTACAATTATTTATTTCCTGCACCCCGTAAGTGTTCAGGTTGACCAAATAGAATCCATTGTCCTTCCCTGGCTGAGCAATCTCCACACACGCCATTTGGTGAACCCCCCCATCCGCAAAATTCGGGGTACGACGCACCCAGAGCCGCAGATTATCGACATCAGCCACAGTGCTATACATCATGTTGTAGATGTCAGTTTCCCACTCGAAATCCAATATCGGATTCTCCTCCCGGATGACAGGGGAACTACAGGCAAAAATATTAAATGCCATCAGGCTAACTAACGTCATTCTCAATTTAATTACCACTCTTTTCCTGCCTTCTTAACGTTGAAATAATAATCGCGATATCACGATAAAACTCTTTTGGTATATGGGCGTCGCCTGTTTTCATCTTCTTATACAATGCTCTGGCTAGCCGTCTGTTCTCGATGATGGGTACATTCATAACCTCGAGCCGCAATCGTTCGTCTTTGGCGAAACTGTCGGTGCGAATGGTCAAGACCACCGGAGCTTTGTCTATGCCGGGCTCATAGCAAATGGGAATTAAGATGTGCGTCGGATTAGCCAAAGCAAATGTTGGTTTACGTCCTTTGGTGATGGGGGTGTCCATCACTTCGCGCATCCGGCGGCGGCGCTCAGACTTGATCTCAGGGGATCCTTCGGTTTCTTTCATCTCGTTTTTCATTTCGGTAAAGGTCATACGGTGCTTTTTATGAAAATGGAAACGCTCGACAAGATAATCAACACTTCCCACACACACGCCGTACACAATAAATACAACTGAAGACAATCCTATTAAAATCATCAGATAGTAAATAAAGTAGCTTTGGTTATTAATTTCTCGCATTGAGGTCAACTCCCCGCCAAACACGTCGAAAATGTATTTCAACAAGAAAAGTAGAAACAATAGTTCCAAAACTTTACGCAACGCGCGAGACATCGCCTCTAAGCCAAAAACATTCTTAAAGCCATTGATTGGGTTTATTTTTTCAATTTTGAATCCTATCGAATCGGTGTTCACCACCGTTTTATTAAGTAGCACCCAATTCAATAAAGTGACAATCAGTTTCAATCCAACCAACAGAGCAATCACAGCCCCAAGCAGCGCCACCAGTGATGACAAGCCAACTCGCACATCGGCATAAAGCATCATTTCAATCCATTGATTCATGTGTTCGAACGCCAGATAAAGCGCAGCAATAAAGACTAGCGTAAACACCACTAACTCAAGCGTAGGTTCCGCCAGTTCCGTTTTCGGAAACTGTCCCTTTTTCTTTAAGTCTCGAAGCTTTTTAGCCGTCGGAGGATATTTTTTGGGTTCTGAAGATTCCACTTTTCTTCCTACTGCGCGATTTGTATCACGTCCGATGTGGCCACACAGCTGGAGTCCGCAATATCACCATGGCCACATATCGGTAAAGTAGATACAACCTGATTAAAGAATGTCTTCACCATATTTACCTCTGAATCATTCACCACCAGGGTGGGTAAGCAACGATGCATAGCTGTCAGCCGAAGTAGTTCTTGTCGAAGGCCTTTTTGGACTGCAATCATCTGATTGATGTCTTCAACTTCTCCAGAAACAAACCAAGATATTTGCTCGGTTAGCTCCGCTGGCAGCAGAACAACATGGATTTGATTATTCGAATTCATTAATCGAGAAGTGATCTCATATTTCGCTTGAGCCCGAATCCGTATTAACCAGTTTTTTGGATCGCTATCTATTCTTGACCAATATATTAGAGATTCAAAAAAGCTTATTCTGTCTAAAAAAAACTCAGGTGCACGAAGCATTTCTTTTAGAACGTCATGTACCCTATTGTGACCGATGGCTGAGTCAATCTCCTTTTTCATCACGTCACTTTCCTGAGATAACGCCTCAATTACATTACTTGTAAATTGAAGGTTATATTTTTCTATCAACCGTTTTCTTAAAAAATAAGACGCGATGTGAGATAAGTTTTCCTCTATATTGTCGCAGCGAACGAACATACCATCGTTCATTATTTCTACTACATCTTTGGGCACATCATTGCTAAATCGACATACACATATATCGGCGATGTACACTTCTAGATCGTGATCAGATGAATCATCCACCACTATAGCCGGAGCGCCCAGAATCTGCCCCCACAATGCGTCTTCTATCATTTTCAATCCATGGTGGATAACGCCTTGATGATTATCATTACGGACAACGAATTTAAGCGACTCGAACAATCCACTACCTTTATCGCTTGTTATCGCCTTCACTACCGACTGCTTCCGCCTCAGAGAATATGCGGAAAGAGCACAAATTATTGATAATGGGAGACAAACAAGCAATAGTTCTACATTCAGCACGCCAACAACCAATACGACGCCAGCGATAATCAGAAGACTTTTCCAGAATGAACCAACCTGTATCATCAGTTGTGATATAAATGGCTTCGACTCTTCTTCAACACTCTTTATCCGCGTCAAATATACGCCGCAAGCCAAAGACAACAATAGACTCGGAATTTGTGATACCAGTCCATCTCCAATTGTCAGAACAGAAAATCGACTTACACTTTCTGACAACGACAGTTCAAATTGGTTTATTCCAACATAAATGCCACCGAACAAGTTGACGATGCTGATCAATATCCCGGCAATTGAGTCTCCTTTGACGAACTTCATCGCGCCATCGAGGGATCCAAACAACTTATTTTCCGTACTGAGGTTCGCTCGTAGCGTTTGCGCCTGCTCTCCTGTGATCAAACCACTTTTCAAGTCACCATCTATGGTCATCTGACGCCCAGGCAAGGCATCAAGAGAAAAACGAGCACCGACTTCGGCGACGCGCTCACCACCTTTAGTCACAACAAGAAATTGGACAATAGTAATGATCAGGAAAATCAACAGTCCGGATAACAGGTTACCACCCATCACTGTCTGGCCAACTGTTTCGATCACAACGCCTACATCTTCGTTGGCTATGATGTTTCGTGTTGTAGCTATCGACAACAGCAATCTAAACGTAGTTAGAAGCAACACTACCGTTGGGAGAAAAGTCACTTTCAACGGTTCATCGTTCTCAAGCATGATGATGAGCAATAAGGCTGAGCTGATGAAACTCAACAAAATAAATGCGTCAATTACTTCACCTGGCAGGGTGAACAAAATAATCGTAGGCAATAAAAGGGCTAAAATCACGCTGCTTGGGTTGAACAAGTAATCCTGCAGTTTTAATAGCTTCATCATATTTTATCTAAGCTCATTCTCAGTTGGGCGATCAGATCAGAGGTGTCAATAGAAATGCATCGTTCATCATCTTCGATAAACAAAGTTACACCTGTCTCTGAAAGGTGAGAATCAACCTTCAAGCAACGGCTAGCGTCGTCTATTTGCATGTGTAAAACTTCAACCAAATGCTGAATTAACGTTTCGTTGCGACTGATATCACCCAACTTCGATTGAACCACCATCACTACAGCACGCTTCAACTCATCTTTAATCGCCAAAATACTTTGGCTCTGTTCGATTAACAACGCAGACAGTTTTTCCTCTGCGTCAGCTAGCCACTGTTTTTTTTCGCTGTTCCAACGCTCCAACGAGTCTTTAAACACCTTCTCCATGTAGGTGTTTAAAGATTTTTCTTTCTCGTCGAACAATCTAATAACTTCTTGCTCTAAGATAGACTGGTAATCTCCTACTCGTCCCTTCACACTATCTAAAAGCGTTTGGGCTTGCTTGTATAGACGCAATTCGGATTTTTTTATAACATTCGAATCACAGTCTCGTTTAAAGCTAATACATGGGATTGAACGTTGTGATGATTCAATTTCAATATACATGACTCACCTCATTTTCTATGAAAGTCATTCTACCTCTGCACACTCACTCGCCCCAAAAGAAAAAAAAAGACTAAACCTGAAAAATAATGGTTTAGTCTGCGACACACGATGGTTGTTAATTTTAGGGCATTACAGTGCCATGATATACAAAATTGGTTAACTGCATAGCTTTGGCTGGTCGACCCCCAATAATGTGCTGTCTTTGGGAAGGAACATCCACTTCATTGTGAGCGACACTTTCATTTTTTTTCAGTGTAATTGCTGACATATTGTTCAAAAGTCCCGTGACACGATTACTATATGTACTTGGTACGGCTTGTGAAGAGCCTAGACTTAAAATCACAGAAGAACTGTGACCAAACTTTGACTCAGAGTTTGGAATCCAATGGTTATCTTTACGAAACCATGATCCTTGATGACCTGTAGCCTTTTCCAATTCATTGCTATTCACAGTATCCAAATTATTTTCTGAAACTAACTCTCCAATAGCTTGAGCTTGTGTTGTCGGCTCACGAACCACATCAGATACAAGAATCTCGTCGTTAGCCTCTTCCGCCATTAGCTGTTCAGACTCATTTGTTTTTATATTTGAATTTACTTGTTGGGTTGAGGACGTTGGCAGCTCACTACTTCTTTTGCTATCGTCAGAACCAGCGATACTAAGATCAGCGATGTTGTTACAAACTCCCGCTGTCAGATTGCTGTGCTGACTAGAAATGGCTTGGGCAGAACCTGAGCTTAAAATCACAGAAGAACTGTTACGAAACTTTGACTCAGAGTTTGGAATCCAATGGTTATCTTTACGAAACCATGATCCTTGATGACCTGTAGCCTTTTCCAATTCATTGCTATTCACAGTATCCAAATTATTTTCTGAAACTAACTCTCCAATAGCTTGAGCTTGTGTTGTCGGCTCACGAACCACATCAGATACAAGAATATCGTCGTTAGCCTCTTCCGCCATTAGCTGTTCAGACTCATTTGTTTTTATATTTGAATTTACTTGTTGGGTTGAGGACGTTGGCAGCTCACTACTTCTTTTACTATCGTCAGAACCAGCGATACTAAGATCAGAGATGTTGTTACAAACTCCCGCTGTCAGATTGCTGTGCTGACTAGAAATGGCTTGGGCAGAACCAGAGCTCAAAATCACAGAAGAACTGTGACCAATCTTTGACTCAGAATTTTTAATCCAACTGTTACCTACACGGAGCCATGATCCTTGATGACCTGAAGCCTTTTCCAATTCATTGCCATTTACACCATAGACTGGTGGTGTAAGTATCTGTTGCGTATTTCGCTTAAATACTTGCTCAGTCACTCTGCCTTGAGCTTGACTAGGCTTATTTTTATGCTCATCGTACAGTCGAGCATCATCACTTATCGGCTTTACGTCGTCTGTATTTGGTTTCACAATAGGTACCAAAGCCCACTGTCGGTTTTCGTTCATACGCCAAGAGTGTGTTTTACCTACGTTAATATCACCATCCTTGATCTTCTCTTTTAACTGAGACCCTTGCGAGAAGCACACACTCGCCTCATTAAATGCCATAAACCCTTTACCACGATGATGCAGAGATGGAACGGGGGCAGGTAAACCTGTCACAATTGCTTGAGCGCCATCATTGAAGCTAACATGGTGTGCATTCCCTCCTCCGGCAACTAATGTCTGCACGATTTGGGTACCAATCACGCTAGTAGCCGAGCTCACCATGCTTGACACTTGTTCTGATGTCATCTTCGTGATCCTAGTTGCCCGCAGTTGCTCGCCTTGATGAGCGGCAGTTTCATTACGCCGTTTGTCGGGTTTCGTCGATGTCTCATTCGTTGAATTTGTGTGCGATGACCTTCCCGTCTCGCCAGCTTGCGTGAAGTAAATATTGCCATTAATAGTGATGTTCGGCGCTTCATTAATGGTGATGTTCGGTGCGTAGACCGGCGCAAAGGTAAAGTTCCCACCTTTACTATGAAATTGAAACGGTCCTGGCGGCACATCTCTATGATTGGGATCCTCTTCTTCCTCATGATCGAGTCCATCCGGCTGGTCGGGTCTCGCAGGACGAGGTGGTGTTTGACTGGCTGAGTGCTCTGACTGGTCGGGTTCCGATGTTACGGCCTCGGGCTTAGCTTTTGGAGAAGCATTCTCCCCAATATCAAAACCGCTTCCTCCATACGACGCCATCAGCACTGCATTGAGGTATGTTGGCACAAACACCAAAGCAACCGGGCCCGCAAGAACACCAAATGTAAGCGCTCCAATTGAACATGCACCGAGGTGAACCTTGGCTTTTGTTTTATTACTGTACTTATTGGATGTGCTTTGAGTCGATTTGACATCCTCAACCTCAGCAGCCCTATGGGGCTGTTCGGCACCCACCTTATTAAACAAAGAGAGCGCAGTCGAGACCGAACAGGGTTGAGTGTTGCTCTCAGATGTTAATATTTTTTCGGGTGATGTAGACAGTATGGTTGGTGCTGTATCGACCGAGGTTATATTGTTGTCACTAGATACTAGGGGCTCCTGTATATCTTGGGCTGTAATTGAATCAAGTACAATCATGTCAAAACCTCATGGACTCACATAAATTTATTATCCAGCGTCGCAAGTCGTCTGGTCGAATATTTTTTTCATCTGCTGCTAAGGTAAGAAAACCATCAAGTCGGATCAGAGCATTCCCTTCCTCTTGCTCAAATCGGCTTAGCTGTATTAAAACACATTCGATATTCACGGCGTGGACCAGTTGAAAAAATGGAATGATAGGAACCAAGATATGGTCAGGATGGTGCACAAACACATCACGTTCATTCCGTTCCAATCTCAATAAAAATTGTTCTACGGGGCTAAATTCAGACATTTACTTAGGGTACACCAGCACTAAATCATGTTTTGTCAGATCAGCTATTTCTTGGGCTCGCAGTTTTGTTTCAAACGGAGCATAGCTAACTGACAATTTGATCTGCCCAGACAACACTTGGCTTTTAGGGTGTAAGAAGCGCTCTTCAACCAAAAGATCTTTCACATTCAAGGTAACCTTGACTGCGGTATCCCCTACACGAAAATACGCGTCAATCATCGTTTGCGGGGCGCACACTTCGCCCGCTTCATAATGAATATGACTGATACCATATCTCGCTGTTTTCTGAGCTAAAAGATAAGAGATGTATTCCGAATCGAGATACTGAACGTCAACAGCCAAAAGCTGCTGAACTATCTCAGTAGTTATATAGCCTTGGGCTTCGATACCTTGTTGATTTAAGTGAAATTTGACACATTTCGGTGGCGGCTTAGCCTCTGCTCGAACACCATAAAAATCAATTTCAATAGCTCCGTTATCAAAAATATGCCCCGCGACACGATTGATGGTGTCCACCGGCTTGCGAGACAACACTGCGGCACATTCTATGGTTACGATATGATTATTCATTTGTATCTACCTATTGCGAGAAAGCAACGCCAACACATCTCTGCTCATTAAGAAATCTTTATCATCAATCCACTCTCGGATGCCTGCGGGTGTTCTCGAAACAAACTCATAAAGAGTTTGATAAGCTTGTTTGGACGCGACCAGTTTGAAATCATCCTTCTGCACCAAGCTAAAAATGAAGGTAATGTTATGAAAGTTACTATTTAAAATACCATCAACCAAAATAGCTTGAACGGTCTGCTCTGAATACGCTCTAAGCAGGGCAAACCATTCAACAACTTCTTTTTTACTCAGAAGAGCATCGGTTTCACTCACCTGATTCCAACTTAAACGTTGCGACTTACTGGCAATCAACACATAGGGGTCGAATAAGACATTTCGCAAATTGCAATGGCTGATACGTTGTTTAGGCATCGGTATTATCCTGATATTCGTCATTGCCGCGAGGTACCGCTTTACTGGCTTTATCATAGCGACGACACAAAACAAGTAAAGACAGCAACCCTGCCAGATAGTAGTCATACGCGATAAGTTGCTGCAGAGCTTCGCTACTGGGCTCACTATCATCGCAAAGAGCTGATAAAACTTGCTCATATTGTTTGAGAGTTTTCTTCACTGAAGCCGGATACAAATGTTGACTTTGCTTCACAGCTTGCAAGATGAATATTTGGGCATCATTGAGTGATTCAGCATCCGGTAATGACTCGGAGAAACCCTGCCAATCGCGCAGCGCTCTAAGTTGATAGCTATTGAGCTGTTTAAGGAACTGACGCTGGTTCTGTGGCGTCATCTCTTTACGTCGAACACGAAAAATGCGTGGATACTTCCGTTGACGTTTTTCAATGTGTTTGACATCGCGAACACGCTTGAGCCCACCCTCATCCCGCGTTTGCTTAGTCTGAGAGACATCAGACACTCGTTCGATGCGTTGTGGTATGGATATCGAAATATTACGCATTGTTTAAAATGAGCGGGCAAGCCCGCTCATTCCCTATTAACGGTTAGTAACCAAGCTTGCCTTTGCAATTGAGTCCAAGATCTCATTCAACTTGGCAGTTTCTTGAGTCAGATTTTGGATGTATTGATCGAGCTGAGCATCGAACTTTTCTTTCATGTCTTTGGTAGCTTGGGTCTCTTCCTGATTTCGGATTTGAGCTGCATTTTGGATTTCATTGACATTCCCCACAACACCTTGCGACATTTCCGCTGCTTGGGATACCGCGCGGTATTTCCCGGTACGGGCATCTTGAAGCCGCGCAGCATAGTCATTACGTGTCTTAGCATCGAGAGACTTAACAGTTACACTCTCATCACCAGACATGCTGCGGATGTGCTTATCTTGCAATGATTTCGGCTGAGCCATACGCACTGCCGCGAAGGTAGAAATTCCCATGGTGAGGATTGACGCGGCGAGAGTAATGCCGAATTTTGTCTGCGCATCGTGGCACTTGTCAGCTGCCAGCGAAACCGCTAAATCGCAAGTTGCGGACGCCTCATTGATACGGTTTTGCATCACTTGTGAGCGAAGCTCATGTGAGGAAGCGATGATTTCGGTCATCAACGCCAGCAACTCAGCCATCGAGACACTACTATGTGTGTCACTCCTGTTCGATTGCTCAGCCGCCTGCGATGTTTCCCCAACCGAACTTGAAGAGGCACTTAAATGCATTAGATGCCCTTCAGCTGCAGAGAATTCCCCCCTCGCCACAGCCATCGACAATTTGGCCAACCCATCCAGTTGATGGTCTGTCACAACGAACTGGTCTGCCTCCTTGATGATTTGGGCGACTAACTGCAATTGGCTTTGCAAACCCAGCGTTTGGATGGATACAGAAGAAGATGATGCGCTGATACTTTGTGCATCAGTGAACACGGACGGCATATTGATGTTGTTTGTAGACACGTTCAATTCCTATTAGTTACATATGGATGGAAATCATCTTTGCGTTGAAGTCTCGGTGATCACTGTTCGTTTTGAACATCGATTCAAACGCGTGTGAAATGGCGCGCATAGATTGATTCAACATATTGATAATTTGCTGGATCCGAGTTTCCAGTTCATCTTGCTTTGCTTGATTGATCTCTAGATCTTTCATAATGTCAGCTGATTTAATTCCATAGCCGGCACTGACAACTGAAGCCGTTGTTGAACCCACTTCCGCAACTTGACTCATGCGAGATGCTCGAAGAGCTGCTTTATCGCTGCTGACCATGAAGTCTTTTAGCTTTTCGGCAACGTCATCCAACATCTTGCTCGCTTTTTGCGTCATCTTACAAAGTGGGCGCATTGCTTTCATGGACGCCACAATATTCTTTAGCTCACCCACTTTTGACATCATCGACGTCACGGAACTGAGCGGCGTTTTACTGACGACATTAGCTGCGGTGCTAGCCACTTTAGATGCCATTTTTGAGGTGGCTTTTCCGAGTTTGTTTACAATCTTCCCCGGGTTGAAACTAAGCACCATAGTTGCCATACCGATCGCCAGTTGCAGGCCCATGGTCACCTTGGCTCGAGTCTCTTCAGGTACCCCCGCGGCTTTCATAATTTCATCCGCGACTTTGGGCACAACAATAGTCGCAACCATAGCGCCAATCATCACAGCAGCCATTGCCGGGTTAAACGGAGCAACGACAATAGCGGCAATAAAACCCAGAGCCATGGCAAACTTACCCCAGAAGCCTTGCTTTTTCTGGGCTTTTTGCTGCTCATTGATGTCCTTCTCACGCTCCTCAAGTTGGTTGATTTGCGATTGTTTTTGCACTTCAATAAGTGATTTTTTGGCTTCCGAATTTTCTTTACCCGTGCCCGATACAGCATTTGCCACTTCTTTCATTTGATCTTCGACCAAACGCCAGAGCGCACTGAGCGACACAGAGCTTCCCGGAAGGGGTTGACCTGGCACAGCCGAATTCGAAGACACACTTTGCGTCGGCTGACTAGAGACCTTGGATGATTCTTCATCGACAGCATTCACATAGGCAGTGGCTGCGACGGTGTTCATGAATGTACTCATTATTTTCTCTTCATGTTATTGGCCAGGAATAAGCAGGTCCGCGACCTGCCTGCGGACTCAGAGAGCGGTATGTCCCCGGCAATGTCATACCATTTTCAAGAAAAACGTGTGTAACACATCAGTCATTTAAATATTTTGAGCCATTGCCATTTGCTCATCGCGACAGATTTTCAACCAATACAGTAGCGTTTGCTGCAGCATTTTCACTTGATCTCCGATACGGTTGACCTCTTCGATCTCTTCTTCTGTCAGATCTCTTCCTGGAAAATCATTCAGTACGTTAATTAGATCTTGAGGGTAGATGCCAGCACTACCAGCGAAATCAGGGTATCGACCCGCTTCAACGTGTTCTCCCGACTCCGGAGTACTTCCTACTCCATTACTGGGAATCCACCCATCGACGTTAGTTGTCAGGTACTGCCCAAGGCCTCCGTCATCTAACCCAAGTAATTCTTCATAATCTGAAACATCACCTGTAATCAACTGATCCCATTCATCTGATGTAACAATTCCTTCTTCAGCTGCATCAGAAAGAATAAAGATTTTCAGAATTGGGCTTAGCCTTTCACACTCATCCGATGAATATTGATCTGACCCGTTAATAAAACCATCGGGGTCCGTCCAATAGTTCTCTGCACATTGTTCTAGGCCTTCTTGGTTAGCTTCATCACCATAGAACGCCACTATTTGAGCCGTCAGAGAATTGCTTGGGATAGGATCGGGGATCTGGGCTTCCAACGTTGGAATGAGTTCGTTTAGAAACCAATCTATGACTTCATCTGGTGGGTGAGCACCATACTGACTATATGGAGCATGTAAACCACTACCAAAATGTTCTGTTATCTGTGCAAAGTACACATCATAACTACTATCGAGATCCAAGCCCCATTCATCTTCATGTAATAGCAAATCGATGACCAATAGCTGCATTATATCTTCGTATTCCGTTCCCTCCACACCATCTTCCAAAATGGCTTCATACATCATAGTCAGCATAGGTTCTAATACGGCACTCCCCCCTTCAGTCCAGGCATTAATATCTTCTAATTGCTGACCGTACGCTTCAATACTGGCAGCCAATGAGAGGGCTATCGCGTCTTCCGGATTGGAACTGACCATCTGCACAACAATCTCTTTTTGATGTGCCGCAGCAGCCATCAGCGCGTCACTTGCCCCTGTTGTGTTTGCAAATTCTGTCTGAGACTCAAGTGTGGTAACCATACAGTCAGATTCTTTTACAAACTGCTCTAATTTTAATTTTATTGATTCAGTTTTATTATTGTCAGGGTTATAAACTATGGCAGCTCTGTCAAGGTTAGGAAAATCAATATTTATCACTTTACAGCTCCATCATGGAATTGAAACTTTCATGCTACATCGACTAATAATGATTATAACTCACGTGTTTTTAGCAATCGCCATTTGTTCATCTCGACATATCTTTAGCCAATATAGAAGCGTTTGCTGCAACATTTTTACTTGGTCACCAATCCGATTCACCTCTTCAATCTCTTCTTCGGTCAATTCACGAGGTGGAAAATTTGAGTACAAATCAATTAAGTCATCATCATCAATACCATCACCAACCCAATCGATTTGGTCATATCCAGTCTGTGAACCGGTTGCTGCACCACCCTCCTGTATTTGCCACTGTGAGTTTTCACATAAAAAACTCAATGCAGTATAAGGATTACCGCTTGAGTCACTACCAAATGTAGCGGCTATATACTCATCTATTTCTTCTATACTTCCGGTCAAAACAATCTCAACATCTTGTTGAGACATCTGAGGGTTTTTTTCGAGTAATATACTTAATAAAAACAAACGAAGCATAGGACTGAGATCGTCAGCAGTACCATTGGCCCACCAGCCATAGTCATCATAATAGTGATCTTCTATCTGATCACCCAAAACACTAGCGCCGCCGCCTGACTCAAGATCCTTCATGACGCAATCAAGTAATGAACCTGGCGGGATCACTGCATTTTCCAAAATCCCATCATAAAGTGTTTTTGTGACCTGAGCTAATTCTTCTGGAGAGTCATAATCAGATTCGTGCAGCCCATGACTGCCACTACCAGTGCTCTCCAAGACATGACTGATGTCTTGTTTATTATCGCCATACCAATCCTCCAAACCATATTTTTCGGGATGAATCATGATTTCAAGTAGGGCTATTTGGAATAGATCCTCCATCTCTTCTGGTGCGATTACTCCATCAGATTCAATATCTTCCAACATGAGCCAAAGTGCAGATTCAAACATTTCCACACCACCATTAGTCCAACCTTCAATAATCTCTAACTGTTTGCTATACGCCTCAATACTTGCCGCCAATGAGAGGGAAATTGCATCTTCTGGATTTGAACTTGCCATTTGTGCGACAATATCCTTTTGGTGTGCCGATACAACCATCAGTACATCGGTAACGCCTTTTTTTGTTGCCAAAGAACTTGGTCCATCCAGTAACTGCATATTGCTTACCACGAGCGTTATCCAACACTCAATTTTATTTATGTCGATATCCATGGATGCTTTTTTAGAATTGACACCATCATGGCTACCTTCACGAATAATTGCACCATTAAAATAACCATCAAGATTTATTAAATTCATTATTTTCTAATCTCCACCTAAACTCTTTAATAACTCATATTAAATTGTTATATTGATTTTAAAACGAACAACAGAATATAGAATTAAAGCATGGTACTCTTACCTTATAAGTAAGGATTTAGCTGCTTTGTTAGATATTTGTAACGTTGAATGTAATAGCCGCTTAGATTATCTGGTCGTACAATGAGTAGCATCGCGGCAGATTCAAGCATTTGGTCCAGTTTATAGTGGCACAATGCGATATTCAGAATAGTTTCATCTAAATCATTAGTGGGAAACATTTTGAGTATGTTCAGCATATCTAATGCATTTTGAAACTGCTTTTTTTCCAGATAAATCGCAGCTAAACATCCTGCACCGCGATGATCGTAAGGGTTAAGCGCGCTGTAGGCCGAAAAGACGATCTCCGCTTCCTTGAACTGAAACTGGTTATAAAAGTCCACCCCCAACTCAAATATAGCTTTAAGCTGAGGAACAGACACCTTGCTCGACCTTCGTATAGCTGCGATCTCTTGCTCTACCATATTTTTTTCAAGCAGTGCGTAAAATTCTTCACCCGCCTCACCGAAGTGGATCGATTTTGACTTCATAATTAAATCCTGATCATGCTTATTTGAGATTCAGTGAGTCGCACACATTGATTTGAAACCTTCGATACCAAATTGCCTGTACGATGTTGACTTTTGGTTGAAAGAGCATCCCCAGGAAAAACCACATTAAGTCGAAGCGACCATATTGCAGCAAGACGATAGTCATGTAACTTCACAACCTGCAAACCTAACTCGGTTGTATTAAATGACTGAGATGAGGGTTCAACCCCCGCCACGTCTGACCATAGTGATAACTCCTGACCCAAGGTTTGGCGCAATGACCATAACCTTGACACGCTCATGCTACGTTTTGCGCTTTGATATTCGACCATCATGCCAAGTTTTTCAACGATTAAACGTACCTCTTGAATGGTATAGGCGAAACACAAAGCGACCTCGTCTTCCGTCAGCTTGGTGAGCAAAAAAAATAACTCTTGAGATACCTGCTTCCTCACCAAACAACGATGCACTAGAACTTGATACCGACGTTTAGCCTTGTTTATCATTAGCATCACTGTCTCGCTCACGTTCTACAAAATAGCTCACTGTGAGTTTGTCACCGTCGTCAACAATACCTTTTAAGAACCGTTCTATGTTCTGTTTGTTTGTTGTGTTGATTTCAGCGAGGCTCATGACCAAAACCGAGACTCGTTTATACTTATCGCCAGTCACAACCACATTAGCTCGCATTATTCCAGGGATGACACTGAGCTTGTTGTATATTTCACGTCCTTCTAGCAAGTTTCCTTTAACCTGTTCCAATTTACTCAAGCTCGCAAATTTTGACTCAAGCAACTCATTCAAATCTTCTTTCTCGAAGTAGATGTTGAACTGTGTCAGTATCTCACGTGCTTTGGCTTCAGCATCATCATCAACGCTAACAAGGTAACTATCCTTCTCAGAACTCAATTCCGCTTTCACTTTGTAATGTGCAAGGAGAACAATCACTTTGTTAGCCATGTCCGAAGACTCAAACTTTGCTATTTGTGTCCCACCTTGCTCACTACAGCCAGACAGCAAGATAAGTAATAAACAAAAAAACTTTCTCATCACTGAGCCTTCATCACTTCATTGATAGCGTTGGCAGATTTTGACGCCACTTTTGTCACGATTTCTTGGAACATGGTATAATGAAACATCGATTGCTGTAATGCCAACGTATCAACAGTTGTAATACTTTGATTGGTGTTAATTCGATCCATTTGATCGAGAATTTCCTGAAAGCCTTCACCTATATTATTGAACGTCTCTTCCATAACAGACGGTTGAACTTGTTCAATAGCAAAACTCTGCATTCCAAAACCTCATCTTTTAAGTTGTTTTTCATTAATAGAAATAATCCTACAACCACACCACCACCACATCAAATGAATAAAGCTGAATCCTCCCACCCCTCCATGCACTACTTAGCTTGTTGCAGTGACGAGCAATTTGATTTAGGGACCCGCTCAAAATGGACCCATAACCTCAACCCACCATCTCCACAAGCAACAATTTCAGAAATCACCCTGATAAAAACAGAAAAAACTCCGCAATTTTTCACACCCCATAGAGAACCTATGAAGCGACTGCAATCACACGGAACACCGACCGAACACTTTTCACCATCTAATGCTTGATTTGACGGGCTTGTATAGACACCTCAGCTCTTTTGAATGCCTAGGCATGGATGACATCCATGCAAAAAATGACGTGTTCACCAAGTACTTCTGCATTTAGATACATTTATAATCCGTCATAAATGACATCCTTCGCCCTGTATTCAGCCAACGTCAAAAAGTCTATTTACCGAACATCATGCACCGAATAGTTATGGTAGATTTCACCAAAGACTTCCGTTTTGCGCTAATGTTGAAAATGGACTTACCCCTCCACTGTGCATCGATCAATTGATCTTGACGGCATACCACATAGTTATTAACCGATTAAGAATATAGATATAACATCATCATATTTTTAAGAACACACCCTAGGAATTGGTAATCCTGAAGACTGCAGACTCCTCACTCAGAGAAAGCCATATTTTTTCATTTTTATTCCATTGCCTGCAATGCTCCCATTGCGATTTCATACAAATAACAGACTGGGTCTTTTTTTCTAAGCTGCCATTCGCATCGTATTACGAGATTGAGCAATGCTGCGCAACAAAAAAATTTGAAAAATACCCCCCTATCAGTGATCAAATACCGGTCGCATGATGAGATAGTCGAAATTGATTGCACTAATCGAATTTTTCTATCGGTTAGCGCTATCAGACGTTAAAAGCGTCATGCAAAAATCTTATACAAACCCTATATCGAATTGGAGTTATAGATATGGACAGACCAATTGATTTCAATAAATCACCTTCATTATTGAGAGATGAGGGTAGCCTATCTGGTTCAGGTCAGAAAATGCTCGTTTCAGGTGTTCGTAACAAGCGTACGAGTAATCATCATCCTCGAGACTCTGCGCGAACGCGCACCATTATGGATAATAAAGAGTTTGTAGTGACAAGATGGCTAGCACTCAAGAGCAACGATACATCGTCAAAGCAGATGGAAAAAATTTGTTCCGAATTAATTGCGGCTAACGCGCTGCAAGAAAATTCCGAACAATACAACATCATTCAGAACATGATCAGACTTCGGTCAAATGAGGAAAAAGATCAGTCATCGACTGACGGTGCGCATTTTAATGCTAGCATTCCTCCCATGAGGGACAACTTGTGGCCCAGCAATTCAACGCCTTTTAATTCAAGAGATACCACGGGTCAGAAATGTGTTTGCCCGCTTTTTAAGAGTGTACATGATGCCCTCACACACAGTGCCGAACAGCCGAAGTTTATTCAACCTGAACGAGACAAACTGCGACAGGCGTTACGAAAGAATAACTCCTTGCGTCAATCAAGCCAGGCTCGAACCAGCCCAGTTTTTGCAAATTCCTTGGAGACCGTGAACAGCAACCTGATCTCGAACGGGCACTGTAGACTTCCTCCTCAAAAGGCAAAAGAATATGTGAACCTCCTGACCCAGAATGCCACAGGCGACATGTCTGCTAGTGCTGCGTTCGCTAGTTCCGGTGTTCAATGGTGGTCCACGGCTATGCAAGCTAAAATAACAGGAGATAGATGTGATGCTCTAGTAGGCGCAAGCATGAATTTTGCTGGCTGCCTTGCATCCGGTGTAATTGATAACCAAGACTACATTACAGGCAAAGCATTTCACACAATTGATCGTGACCTGCCATCTCCGGCAGATAGTTCATCATCTCCTACGGGAAGGCCTGCATTCCCAATGCCATAAAGCTGTGAACCCCATCGTCACTTAACCTTAATTAAGCCACGGCGAGTACCGTGGCTTAGCTTCACAGGATGAAGTAAGGCTGAGTAGACAAGGGGGATTCAGTTTGGATGGTGCGTCCATGCAACAAGCCGTTGCGCACCACAGCTTGGCAACCTTCAGGGAGCTTTAGCTGACCCTGCGCTCGAGTAGGGTTTGGAGCTCAGCTTCTTCTACCTGGGCAATCTGGTCTCTGGCGCCTTCACGCAGCAGGTCCTTGGCGGGTCTGTTGACTTGGCTGCTGATTGTGACTGGTTATGAGGGCAGATTTGGTCATGGCATATTACCTCTGTTGATTGAGATTCTTCGCAGATATCAATCCGCAGTATAAGCCACCTCCTCTATCTCCCCCCCCCCCACACATCGCTGACTTTGTGCTTTCTAAATAACGGATCCCAATAGTGCTACACCTTCGCTGTGCCATAGCCATTCCCCCGGAAAGGAGACACGGTATCCATGAAGTGTTTCACTCGGGCCAGCGCAGCGTCGATATTCGCCATTTTCTCCTGATAGGCTGGGTCTTTTATCCGCAAGGTTGGCACGGGCCTGTGCCAGACAATACCCATACGATGTAACCAGCGACGAAGTGTAGAGGCTGCCACATTGAGCCCTGTTAACCGATTGATCTTGATGGCCATCAAGAGACGAGCATGCCCTTTATCACGCGTGGCATGGATGATTTTGTGAATGCGGCGCCGTTGTGGCTGTGGCAGGGGTGGTAGGATAGGCATCAACTCAGTCCTTTGGGTGTGGCTTGTTTTGTTTGGCGGCTAATGAGATCGCACAAACTGGACTGAGTTCCCTTCCTCCAGTGATCTACTATTCGGAACAGCTATTTAGACGATTCCTGATATACAGAGGACGATACTTTGAACGAAAAATCAAAATCGCTTATAGTATAAGAAATTCATGATTTAACCTAATCCTATGGAAAAATTTCATAAATTCTTACAAGATATCGTGTTAAAGAAGATTTCAAAAAAAGAACTATTGATCCGACTTCAGTTGGCCTGCGAAGATTTTCACGGCTTAGATACTCTGACATTTGGTCGTTGGACCAAAGGCACATCAAAGCCGAGTCTTCACAAGCAGTTATTGATCGCTCAGTCATGTCAATGTCTTTCAGAGTACATGGATACGTTCGAAGAAGCTAAAGTAAGCAGTGTTGACGAACGCATTTTCACCAACTATCTCAGTCGCTTTGATGCGCCTTATCATCACATTCTGGCGTTTGAGCACGAGGAATATTTATTCCACAGTAGGGGTAAAAACACTGACCTGTACCCCTATGTACAACGCTTCTCGGATAAGCTCGAGGCTTTGAAGAGCATCACAGAGCAAGCGCATAGCCTCTACGCCCCCATCAATGTTGAGCTCTTAGCCATTGGCGAGCAGGACAATATGGCAGTGGAATCCTTTATCTGGATGCAGCACGGGTTAAACGTCCATTTAGATTGCCTTGGCATTACTCGGAACGAATCAGATTATTCAGAAAAAAATTGTGTCGCGATAACATTGAGCTACTATCGTTCGTCAGAACATTTTCTTTTGCTGTGCGGTTTGTTAGTAAACCTCATGCTTGAACACTACTCCAATAAACAGAAATTAGTCATTCAATTTCGCGGTCTACAAGGGTTAATGCTGTCCGAGACCTTAGGGGGAAAATCGATTTGCTCTTTACCGGATGCAACCTTTGGAAATTTGTACATCCATGAATTTGATTTTCTTAGGTTTTTCGCCAATCCTGTTATCCTAAATATAGCTAAAAAATACGTGAACACCTATAGGAATCATTTCACAACGCTCACAAGACACCCTATTCGGCTCAGCGACCTCGGTTAACCGTTACCACACAACCTCTACAGGGTAGGCCGTTGTTGCCAAAATTAGCCAGCAAGTCATGACGGCCCTAGCTCCAGGTGTAGTGGTCTAATCATCCAGGACACCATTTTAGGTGGTACAGTCGCCACCATGACCTGAGGTGTTCAATGACAAGATTACGTCGCTCATTTACTGCCGAATTCAAACTCGAAGCCGCATCCCTGGTGCTCGAACAGGGATATTCTGTCCCCGAAGCTAGCCATTCACTGGATGTCGGTGAAACCGTACTTCGTCGCTGAGTTCAGCAACTGCAATCCGAACGCAGTGGTACAACCCCAACTAATAAAGCACTGACACCAGAACAGCAGAAAATTCAGGAGCTGGAAGCCCGCATCAATCGGCTCGAGCGCGAAAAGGACATTCTAAAAAATGTATGGTCTGCTCCTTATCTGCAAGCTTGAACTGATTTCCAGAAGTCGTTTGCGTCAATGTATCCGGCCTGTCTGTGAGCCGTTTTCCGGCTCTGGCCTTGATGGGATCCGCACGTCGTCGTCCTAATAAAGCTACCAGTCATGAGAGACTGCTTTTTTAGCTAGGCTGCAACGTCGTGGGGTAAACGCTTCTGTCATCTGTTTTTGGCTCGCAAAACCGGGTATGAGTTATATCTGTTAAACGGCTGCGCTTGGGTTGGGATAGGGTTGGTAATCCCTGCCGGATGTCAGCACTTTCCAGCAAATTCGCATTATCTTATTGGCCAAGGCGATAAGGACCACATGGTGGTGATGGCCGACCTCTAGCCTCGCGACCCATTCGCCTAACGATGATTTGTCACGCTTCATGTGAATTTTCAGCGCTTTGGCGCCCTGAATAACCATTTGCCTTAAATAGCTATTGTCACGCTTACTGATCCCGCCGAGCGAAGATTTGCCACCCATTGAATCCCAACCAGGCTGACAGGTCGCGGGCTTTCTTGAATTGTGAGCCATTGCCAATTGCGGCAATCTGAATCGCCCCCAGTTCCCTAGACACCTCACAGCCTTAAAATGAGGCAACTATTGGAGGTGTTATGACCCGTCAGCGTTACCCAGAAACATTCAAGATAGAAGCTGTTAAACAAGTCACCGAGCGCGGGCGGCCTGTGGCTGATGTTGCACGAGCCCTCGGGGTATCCAGCCACAGTCTGTATGCCTGGCTCAAGCAGTACGGTAAGCCCGCTGACCAGCAGTACGAAGAGTCTGCCTTGCAAGCCGAGATACGCCGTCTGAAAGCCGAACTGCGCCAAGTCACCGAGGAGCGCAACATTTTAAAGGAGGCCGCCGCGTACTTTGCCAGCGAGTCAAGGAAAGGTACGCGTTCATAACCTCCCGACTCGACCGGTACAGTGTCGTTACCCTGTGCCAGACCCTGGGGGTTCACCGAAGTGGCTTCTATGCGTGGTTGAAACAGCCCGCGTCGCCACGGCAGCAGGAGGACGAACGATTGACCAGATTGGTCAAGCAATCCTGGCTGGAAAGTGGTGCTGTCTACGGTTATCGCAAGATCCATCACGATCTTCGTGACTTGGTGGAAGCCTGCGGCAAGCACCGTGTGGCCAAATTAATGAAGCGGGAAGGGCTGCGTTCGCAAACGGGCTATCAACGCCGTAAGGGGCATTATGGAGGCAAGAGCCCACTGGCTGCCCCAAACACGCTGGCACGTCAGTTTAAGGTGCCAGCCCCCAACATCTCCTGGGTGACTGACATTACCTACATCCGCACTCAAGAAGGGTGGCTGTATCTGGCGGTGGTGCTCGACCTGTTCTCTCGCCAGATCATCGGCTGGGCGATGAAGCCACGCATGACGGCAGACTTGGCGGTTGATGCGTTATTGATGGCCGTCTGGTGGCGCAAGCCCAAGCAGCCGGTACTGGTGCATTCGGATCAGGGCAGCCAGTTTACCGGTGGTGAATGGCAGGACTTTCTGAAGGCCCACAACCTGAGTTGCAGCATGAGTCGACGTGGCAACTGTCACGACAACGCTGTCGCCGAGAGCTTCTTTCAATTGCTCAAACGGGAGCGGATCAAACGCAGGATTTACCCGACAAGAGACGAAGCCCGCAGCGATGTGTTTGATTATATCGAGATGTTTTACAACCCAATCAGGCGTCATGGTTCCAATGATGGGCTGTCGCCGGTAGAGTTTGAAAGGCAATTTATTTTTCAGCAACAGAGTGTCTAGAAAATCCGGGGCGATTCAATCAACGCGGTTGAGACAATTGGTCCAATGCCGGGGACGGTACTGATTTTTTGGCACAAACTCGATGTGCTCGAGGCTTGTCCGAGCATGAGGCTCATCTCATCAATCTGAATATCCAGCTGTTGCCACCGTTCTCTCAGGCGCAATACCAGGGCGCGGATAAAATCAGTTAAGCCATTCTCGGCATCTTCAAGGATCGCCGGTTGGGAGCGTTCGAAGACTTTTCTGCCCACTGGTACGGTGAGACCATATTCCAGCATCAACGCTCTCATCTGATTGACCGTGGCGGTACGTTCGATGATGAAACGTTAACGGACGCGATGAGTCGCTTGCAATGCCAACTGAGCGGGAAGCAGCTTGGGGAAAGGCTTCCCCTGTTCGGATTTAGTCAACAATGCCTCTAACAATAAAAAATCAAGACCCATCGGAAAAATTTTGATTTTTCGTGACATTGCCCCATTTTAGGTTCCCTCTTATGCTTTCCTCACTCCACCACACATAACGAGGATCAACTTCATGAGAACATCGTATCCACTAGGTCAGAACGCAACATTCTGCTACCCAAAACGCGAAATTCAGACTGAAGCAGGGATTACCAAGTTGGGTGGACGAGAGTCAAATATCTTGTTGTTGCTTCTCGATACCCCGAACACCTTGTTGTCTAAACAATTTATCAACGATAAGGTATGGGGCAATGTCTTGGTCGCCGAGACCTCATTGACAAAAGCGATTTCGAACATACGAAAGGCCCTTGCACTGCATTCCGACATTGACTGTGAGCTCAAAACATTTCCGAGACAAGGGTATATGTTAGCTGTGGAAGGTGAAGGGAATGCACTCTTGTCCAGCACATATTCTGATACAGTGACATTCGAAGAACCAGCGGTATACCGCGTTCATGAACCAGAGGCATTAGTTGCACCGGGTAGTTCGCACCAAGCGCATATGGCAGCTTCATTAAGCAAGCATGGTCTCGTACACATTGCCATCACTGCTTTTTCTGCGTCTATCATTACAGTGCTTGCTGAAATACTGACCGCTAAAATGCATTTATTCTAAACAATGGCGTTGTTTCCCAAATCAACCATCAAACCACAACTCCCCCAGCCCCAAGTGACCGTTACACTCGGGGCTTTCTGACAGGCAGACCCAGGGTATTGAGTTTGTTTATGGCGCTGACATACGCCATTACCTCTCCCACTTGGCCGTTGTAGTTACGCAGACTGACTTTCCCCGCCTGCAACTGTTT
>NZ_LYSQ01000034.1:0-42781 GCF_001728955.1 Aeromonas sp. DNP9
TATCCAACCACAGCTTTTATACAAACTTATCCACAGAAACACCCTTCTGGTTGCTAGAATGGCCGAAAACAAGGAGGCCAAGATGGACTTGCGACTGAGACCCTATAAGGGAAAATGCCCGCAACTGGGCAAACGGGTGTATGTAGACCCCTGCGCAACACTGGTGGGCGATATCGAGCTGGCCGATGATGCCAGCATCTGGCCCATGGTGGCGGCACGGGGGGATGTGAACCATATCCGCATCGGCGCCCGCAGCAATATTCAGGACGGCACTGTGCTGCACCTGACTCGCAAGAGCGCCAGCAACCCGACCGGCTATCCGCTGCTGATCGGTGAAGATGTCACTGTGGGTCACAAGGCGATGTTGCACGGCTGCACCATCGGCAACCGGGTGCTGGTCGGCATGGGTGCCATTCTGCTTGATGGCGTCGTGGTTGAAGATGATGTGATGATCGGCGCAGGTTCGCTGGTGCCACCGGGCAAGCGACTCGAGTCGGGCTTTCTATATATAGGGAATCCCGTCAAACAGGCTCGCCCGCTCAAGCCCGCCGAGATCGCCTTCCTCAAGACCTCGGCCGACAACTATGTGCTGCTCAAGGATGAGTATCTGCAAGAGACCTGATAGGGCTGGCAGAAACAGGAAGCCCGGCATAATGCCGGGCTTCGCTTCTTATATAGCTATATAACCGTGCAGAACGGCTGACCGGAAATCAGTGAGCCTGATCCCAGTTGTCACCGGTGCCCGCCTCCACCAGCAGCGGCACATCTAATTCGGCTGCGGCAGACATCTTCTCCTTGATGATGGCGATGTACTCCTCCAGCTTCTCTTCGCGGATCTCGAACACCAGTTCATCGTGTACCTGCATCAGCATGCGGATCGACTCATCCTCGATACCGCGGATCCAGCTGTCCACGTTGATCATTGCGCGCTTGATGATGTCGGCAGCCGTACCCTGCATGGGCGCGTTGATGGCGGCCCGTTCGGCTGCCTTGCGCAGACCGGCGTTGCGGGACTTGATATCCGGCAGATAGAGGCGACGACCAAACAGGGTCTCGACATACCCCTGGGCTTCCGCCTGCTGACGGGTGCGCTCCATATACTCCAGCACGCCCGGGTAGCGTTCGAAGTAGAGATCCATGTACTTCTGCGCTTCGGCGCGGCCAATCCCCAACTGCTTGGCCAGACCGAAGGCACTCATGCCGTAGATAAGGCCGAAGTTGATCGCCTTGGCGCTGCGGCGCATGTCGGTGGTGACCGCATCGAGCGCCACGCCGAACACCTCGGCGGCAGTCGCCTTGTGGATGTCCTTGCCCTCGGCAAAGGCGGTCAGCAGCCCCTTGTCACCGGAGAGGTGCGCCATGATGCGCAGCTCGATCTGGGAGTAGTCCGCCGCTACCAGCTTGTAACCGGCGCTAGGAATAAAGGCCTGACGGATCCGGCGCCCCTGTTCGTTGCGCACCGGAATGTTCTGCAGGTTGGGATCAGATGATGACAAACGGCCCGTAGCCGCCACCGCCTGATGATAGGAGGTGTGTACCCGACCGGTCCGGGGCTTGATCATCAGCGGCAACTTGTCGGTGTAAGTGGACTTGAGCTTGGCCAGCCCACGATGCTCCATCAGCAGTTGCGGCAGCTCGTAGGTCTCCGCCAGCTCGGCCAGCACCTCTTCTGCGGTGGACGGTGCCCCCTTCGGCGTCTTTTTGATGATCGGCAGGCCCAGCTTGGTGAAGAGGATCTCCCCAAGCTGCTTGGGTGAGGAGAGGTTGAACTCCTGCCCGGCCAGCTCGTGAGCCTGCTTCTCCAGCTCCGCCAACCGCAGCTCGATCTCCTGGCTCTGCTGGTGCAGCAGCTTGGGATCGATGGTGGTGCCGAGCAACTCCATCCGCGCCAATACCGGCAGCAGCGGCAACTCGATCTCGCTGAATACCTTGGCAAGGCCCGGTACGGCCTCCAGCTGACTCCACAGGGTCTGGTGCAGGCGCAAAGTGATATCGGCATCTTCCGCCGCATAGGGGGCAGCCTGCTCCAGCTCGATCTGGTTGAAGGTGAGCTGTTTCACTCCTTTGCCGGCGATATCTTCAAAGGAGGTGGTCTCAACCCCGAGGTAACGCTTGGCCAGCGAATCCATGTCGTGGCGACTGGCGGTGGAGTTGAGCACGTAGGACTCGAGCATGGTGTCGTAGGCGATACCCTGCAGGTCGATGTCATGGTTGAGCAGCACGTTGCGGTCGTACTTGAGGTTCTGCCCCACCTTGAGACGGGTCGGATCTTCCAGCAGCGGCTTGAGCTTGCCCAACACCACGGCCTCACTCAGCTGTACCGGTGCCCCCAGATAGTCGTGGCCAAACGGTACATAAGCAGCCTTGCCCGGTTCAACCGCAAAGGAGACACCGACGATCCGCGCCTCCATATAGTCGAGACTGGTGGTTTCGGTATCGAAGGCAAACAGCGGTGCCGCTTTCAGCTGTTCCAGCCAGCCGTCAAACTCGGCTTCGTCCAGAATGCAGCGGTAGTCGGTTTCGATGGCGGCAACCGGAGCGGCGCTCTCATCGCCAGCCTCGTCTTGTCCGGCGCTCTCGCTGCCCTCTTCACCACCGGATTCCAGCTCCTTGATCAGGTTGCGCAGCTCGTATTCGCGATAGACCGCCAGCAGGGACTCCTTGTCGACCGGTTTGAGCAACAGCTCTTCCAGACTCTGTTCCAGCTCGACATCGGTCTTGATGGTCGCCAGTCGATAGGAGAGACGAACCTGCTCCTCCTGCTCGCGGAACTTGTCGGCGAACGCCTTGGAGCCTCGGAAGCCGAGGGCGGCAACCTTGTCGAGGTTGGCGGCGATCTCGTCGATGCTGCCAATCCCCTGCAGCAGAGCCAGTGCGGTCTTCTCGCCGACACCGGTCATGCCGGGAATGTTGTCGACCTTGTCACCCATCAGGGCCAGGTAGTCGATGATGAGCTCGGGCGGCACGCCGAACTTCTCGATCACCCCTTCCCGATCGGTCTTCACATCTTTCATGGTGTCGATCAGGGTGACATGGTCGGAGACCAGCTGTGCCATATCCTTGTCACCGGTGCTGATCAGGACCGGCAGCTGCTTCTCGGTCGCCTGGCGGGCCAGGGTGCCGATCACATCGTCGGCTTCAACCCCCTCCACCATCAGGAAGGGGAAACCCATCGCCTTGATCATCTGGTGGATCGGGGCAACCTGGCTGCGCAGATCGTCCGGCATGCTGGCGCGGGTCGCCTTGTACTCGGGATAGATGTCGTCGCGGAAGGTCTTGCCCTTGGCATCAAACACCACGGCCACATGACAGTCAGGATATTGCTTGCGCAGGCTGCGCATCATGTTGGCCATGACACGGACGGCGCCGCTCGGCAAACCGGTCGATGTGCGCAGATCAGCCTGCTGGGAGGCGAAGAAGGCGCGGTAAAGATAAGAGGAGCCGTCGACCAGAATAAGGGGGTTGCTAGGGGCCATGAAATCGTCCTGCCAGAGATAAACAGCCGCTAGGATGCCACAGGGCCCCCCTCACACCAAGGGGCGCAACAACAGCACACAGCGCCTGATAAAGGGACTCAATCTGTGGATAACTCTGTGTTCAAAAATGGGGCGCATCAGAGCGAACAGTGATAAAGCTGTGCACAAAAATACAAAAAGCCATTAAAAACAATACATTGAGATCGCAAAAACCGATCGCGAGACAGTTAGAATGATCTCGATCAATGTGGAAAAAGATTTAAGGGAGTAGGTACGGCAGGATCCAAAACGAAACAATCCTAGCACAGCAAGATGACTTGACCAGCGGAGGGCGAGCGATAACCATACAAAAGTACAACAATCCATCCTGGCTCACATTTTCAACAACGAGGAGTTTGCCATGAAAAAAGTGGCCGTGATTTTGAGTGGCTGCGGTGTCTTTGACGGGGCCGAAATCCACGAGGCCGTCATCAGCCTGCTGGCGTTGGCCCGTCAGGGAGCCGCCGTCCAGTGCTTCGCCCCGAACGTGGCGCAGCTCCATGTCATCAACCACCTGACTGGTGAAGTGAGCGAGGGGGAGAGCCGTAATGTGCTGGTCGAAGCGGCCCGTATCTGCCGTGGCCAGATAAAGGATGTGGCCGAGCTGGATGCGGCCGATTACGACGCGCTGCTGGTGCCCGGCGGCTTTGGCGCGGCCAAGAACCTGTGCGACTTCGCTATCAAAGGGGCGGAGTGCCAGATCCAGCCCGATGTGCTGAAAGCGTGCCAGAGCTTTGCCAAAGCCAACAAACCGGCCGCCTATATCTGCATCGCCCCCGCCATGATCCCGCTGATCTATGGTGCCGGGACGCTGGCGACCATCGGCCATGACGAGGGTACCGCCAACGCCATCGAGGCGATGGGCGGCAGCCATCTCAACTGCCCGGTCAACGAGTTCGTAGTGGATCAGGAGCGCAAGGTGATCTCAACCCCCGCCTACATGCTGGCCAGCAACATAGTCGAAGCGGCAGACGGCATCGAGAAGACAGTCAAGCAACTGCTGGCGCTGTAATCCCCGCCCTGCCAAAAACAGACGGGCCGCTCATGGAGCGGCCCGTTTTCAATTCTGCCTGAAGGCGATGAATTAGATGGTTTCGCCCATCTGATCCATTTTGCCCAGCAGGGCACGCAGACGCTCCTGCCATGCAGTGTGCTCGTTGCGCAGCTGATGGTTCTCGTCTTGCAGCTTGCTGTTCTGCTCTTTCAGCTCGTCCAGCTCCATCTTCAGCAGGGAGATGTTGTCGACGGCGGATTGTACTTTGGATTCGAGTTGCTCAAGGACTTCTAGTGACATATGCATACCTGTTTGTTCAATTGCGATGCCCCACAGAGGGCGATTCAAGCGCGTGAAGCCAGCATACCCCGAGCGCATCGGCACAAACAAGCCAGTGCGCTGTAAAATGCGCCTTCCATAGATGTATTGTCTAAATATGCGTCTATTTTTCTCGCATCCTGCGCCCGAGCCGCGACAACACACTGAACCGTGCGTAAAAAGCCCCGCCACCCGCGCATCATTGGCACCCTCCTGACGGCGCCGCCGTTATCCATGCAAGGCGATATAAGCCCCCAGCAACAGACAGGCGACGACATACATTAGCAGGCCGTAGAGCAGGTTCCAGCGCAGGATCAGCCCAGCACTGAGGTTGTAGCGGGAGGCCAGCGCCAGATTGGATCCGGAGAGCGGACTGGTGCCGGTGGCAAGCCCCCACCCCAGCAGGAAACACATGCCGAGCAGGCTGGGATCCGGCGCCAGCGGCCAGAGCAGTGGCGCCAGCCCGGAGATACTGATGAGCGGATGCACCCCGACGATGGCTACCAGCAGGATCAGCAGCAGAGTGAGGGATGCTTCGAGCCAGCCAAAGTGATTGAACAGCGGCAAGCCGTGACCGGAGCCGAAATCGATGACCGACAACGCACTGTTGATGCCTGCCGCCAGCAAGCCGGCCCCCAGAAACAGCACCAGCTGACCGCCGATGGCGGGAAAGCGCTCCACCACCTGCCGCTTGAGGGCCGCCTTGCGCCCGGTCCTCGGCATAAAGAGCAGCGCCAGCAGCGGGGCCACCAGCGCGATCACCGCCAGAATGCCGAGCTGGGGCCAGATCTGCTTGATGAGCAGTACCAGCAGCGCCAGCGTGACCGGCAACCCCAGGGTCTGCAACCGCAGCGGATAACCGGCAAAGTCAGCCACCCCGATCCGCTCCACCTGCCAGGCGGTCAGCCCCATCGCCAACAAGGCGGCAAGGATTCCGAACGGCAGAATATGGGAGAGCTGCAAGCCCGGCGCATAGGTAAGCGCCACCGCCATGGCGACAAAGAAGGGTGACCAGAAGGCGGCGGCACAGAAGATCCGGCTCAGCACCATCACCTGACGCCGCTCCAGGGTGCCATTGCGCTCCAGTCGATCGCCGATGATAAACAACACCGAGAGGTTGATGACCGCCCCCAGCAGATTGAGGCTGGCCATGGTGCTCCACAGCCCCTTTCGCCCGGTCCAGGAGGTGGTGCCGGTCAAGAGACCCGAGGTGGCGAGGTTGAGGGTGCTCACCGCGGCAAACATGGTGAGCATATTGATGTTGGGCAGCAGCCAGTCACCGGCGGTGAGGGGCGCGCCCTGCCACCAGGAAAAGATAAGCAGCAACAGCGCCGCGCCATACAAGGCCAGCGCCTGCCGCTTGGCGGCCCCCACCAACCAGGGCCAGGTGAGCAGTGACGCCCCCCAGGCCGCAATGGCCGCTGGCCAGGGGGAGAGTCCCAGATAGAGATGCAGCAAGTTGAGCAGCCACATCCCCAAAATCAGATAACCCGACCAGCGTTTGGCCATCGACTACTCCGGCCGGGAGATCAGAGACACTGATCCATATCCAGTGAAGGCTTGTCGCACTCCGGACGGCCGACGATCTTGGCGGGTACGCCAGCGACCGTGGTATGAGGCGGCACCGGGTTGATCACCACGCTGCCCGCGCCAATTTTGGCACCCACGCCCACTTCGATATTGCCGAGCACCTTGGCGCCCGCCCCTATCATCACCCCTTCGCGGATCTTGGGATGGCGATCGCCGCTCTCCTTGCCGGTACCGCCAAGGGTCACGCTCTGCAGGATGGAGACATCATCTTCAATCACTGCCGTCTCACCCACCACGATGCCGGTGGCGTGGTCGAACATGATCCCCTTTCCGATGCGGGCGGCCGGGTGCACATCCACCCCGAACACCACCGAGATCTGGTTTTGCAGATAGAGGGCCAGCGAGCGGCGCCCCTGACGCCACAGCCAGTTGGCGACCCGATAACCCTGCAGGGCATGGAATCCCTTGAGATAAAGCAGCGGGGTGGAGAAGAGGTCGACCGCCGGATCGCGCTCCTGCACGGCGCAGATGTCGGCCGCCACTACCGTCAGCAGCTCGGGCTCGCTGCGCAGGGCCAGCTCGATCACCTCGCGCAGGGCGATGGCCGGCATGGTGGCGCTGTCGAGCTTGTTGGCCAGCTGGAAGCTGAGGGCCGAACGCAGATTCTTGTGATTGAGAATGGTGGAGTGGAAGAAGCTGGCCAGCATCGGCTCCTGGGCCGCCATGCACTCCGCTTCTTGCTGAATTTTGTGCCAGGTTTTGGCAACCAGTTCATCCATGTTGCAGCCTACTGTTGTTCTGGGTGAGGGCTCTGTTGTTCTTTTGTCAGCACCGAGATGGGGTCCATGTGGATGATGACATCCATCCGCTCGAATGCCTGGCGTACCGCCAGTTCGGCTTCATCGGCGATCTGATGGGCCTTGACCAGGGGGATCTGATCATCCAGTTCAAGATGCAACTGTACGAATCGGGTCGGCCCGGATTGACGGGTGCGCAGGTCATGTACGCCGTGTACACCTTCTACGGCACAGCAGAGCGCCATTATTCTCGCTTGTTCTTCCGCTGGCAACTGACGATCGAGCAGGGCCTGCACCGACTCGTAGCCGATGTGTCCCGCCCCCCACAACAGGAATAGCCCGATCAGGATGGCAAACAGGCCATCGGCCCAGTACCACCCCTGCCCCGCCAGCACCAGCGCCAGCAAGACACCGGCATTGAGCAGCAGATCGGAACGGTAGTGCAGCATGTCGGCCTTGATCGCCACGCTGTTGGTCTTGCGAATGACAAAGCTCTGGAAGCTGACCAGCAGCAGGGTCAGCACGATGGAGCCACCGCTGACCCAGAGACCCGCTTCCAGCCGCAGAATCGGCGCCTGATTGAGCAGGGATGAAATTCCGTGCATCACCAGCAGCAGGGCGGAGCCGGAGATAAAGGCCGACTGGATGAGGCCAGCCAGCGACTCCGCCTTGCCGTGACCGAAACGGTGCTCGTCATCAGCGGGGGCAAGCGCATAGCGAATGGCCAGCAGGTTGATGATGGAGGCACTCACATCCATGAAGGAGTCGGTGAGCGACGCCAGCAGGGTCGACGAGTCGGTCATCAGCCAGGCGATCAGTTTGCCGATGATCAGCAAGGTAGCGGTGGTGACCGCCGCTATGCTGGCAAAGGTCACCCAACGGGAATATTGTTGATGGCTCAAAACCGGCTTTCCTCTGGCGATGAAAAACTTATTATACCCTGACCCCGGCGTCAGTTTGGCGCGAAAATCTGCGGAATAACACCAGATGAACAGAATACTCCTGGTCGATGACGATCTTGAATTGACCCAACTGCTCACCGAAATTCTGACCCTGGAGGGATTTCAGGTCACGGTCGCCGAGGATGGTGAAGAGGGGCTGCAACGGCTGGCGGAGCAGAGCTTCGATCTGGTGCTGCTGGACGTAATGATGCCCAAGCTCAACGGCTTTGCCATGCTGACCAAGCTGCGCAAGACCCACGATACCCCGGTGCTGATGCTGACCGCCCGCGGTGACAGCCAGGATCGGGTTAACGGTCTGGAAGCGGGTGCCGACGACTATCTGGCCAAGCCGTTCGATGACAGGGAGCTGCTGGCCCGGGTACGCGCCATCCTGCGCCGTACTCAGAGCGCCCCGCCCCAGCGCGGCAGTTCCTCCGACGAAGTGCACTTCATGGATATCGTGCTGCAACCCGGCCTGCAGCAGGCCCGCTGCGGCGAACAACTGCTGGAGCTGACCGCCACCGAGTTTGGCCTGCTGGAGTGCCTGCTGCGCAATCCCGGCCAGATCGTCAGCAAGAGCCACCTCTCCGAGCAGGTGCTGGGCAAGAAGCTGGAGCCCTTCGATCGGGCTATCGACATGCACCTGAGTAATTTGCGCAAGAAGCTGCCGGACCGCACCGATGGCCAGCCCCGCTTCAAAACCGTACGGGGGCGCGGGTACCTGTGGCTAGAGCAAGAATAGAGCGCATCAACTCCCTCAACGGGATCTCGACCCACATCTTCCTCTGGTTCTGGTTCATGCTGCTGGTGATGCTGGCCGCCGTGATCAGCCTGCCGACCCTGGATCCCCGCAACCAGATCCCGCTGCCGACCCACGAAGTCGCGCGGATGCAGAACAACGTGCAAGCCCTGCTCAACGCCGCTGAGCCGGATCAGGATTTCGATCTGGCCAAGGCGATGGACAAGATCGCCATGCTGCCGGTGGATAACGTCTACCTGCGCGACGAGAAGGGGCAGATCCAGTCCACCACCCATCCGCGCAAGTTCGTGGTGCGCTTTATGGTGGATGCCGATGACCCGGCCAATCCCATGCTGGGCAACGAGGATCGCAAGGCGATCGCCGGCCCCTTCCTGATGGAGCACCACGGTCATCGCTATCACGTCTATTTCGGCCTCAATGCCGAGAATCCCTACCTGTTCCTGTTTATTCAGGTGCTGGATCACCCGATCCGCATTCTGGGCATCTCGATGCTGGTCAGCACCCCGCTCTGCCTGCTGCTCGCCTGGCGGCTGACCCGCCCCATCCTGCAGTTGCAGAAATCGGTCTCCCAACTGGCGGCCGGCAATCTGGAGGTACAGATCCCCAACCTGGGACGGGGCGACGAGATCGGCCAGCTGGCGGACAACGTCAGCCGCATGGTGGAGACGCTCAAGAGCATGATCCAGAAACAGAAACAGCTGCTTTCCGATATCTCCCACGAGCTGCGCAGCCCCCTCACAAGGATGCAACTGGCGCAGGCGCTGATCCGCCGCAAGCAGGGTGACAGCGCCGAGCTGGCGCGGATCGAATCGGAGATCGGACGGCTGGACAAGCTGATCGGCGATCTGCTGGATCTGTCGCGAGTGCAGCAGCATGTTGAGGCCCCCATCGTGCAGCCGCTGGCCGACCTGCTGGAGCCTATCCTCGAAGATGCCATGTTCGAAGCGAATCAGAGCGGCAAGCAGCTCAGACTGCCGCCGCTGCCCGCAGAGTCGATCCAGATGTGGCCCGAGCTGCTGGCCCGGGCGGTGGAGAACCCCCTGCGCAACGCCCTCAAGTATGCCCGCGAGTTCATCAAGGTGGACTGGTATCGGGAGGGACTGGAGTGGGTGATGACTATTCGGGATGATGGCCCTGGCGTGCCTGACGAGCAGCAGGCGCTGCTGTTCCAGCCCTTCTTCCGGGTCGATGATGCCCGCAACGCCAAGACTGGCGGCACCGGGTTGGGGCTGGCCATCGCCTCGGAGGCGATCCAGCGCCACGGCGGCACCATTGCGGCCAGCAACAATCACCCGACTGGGCTGACCATCACCATCCGCTTGCCCATCGCCTGATCCTTTTCATCCGGACGGGCGCTGGGTATGCTGGCGCCCCTTCTTGGCTTTACATCTCTTTGCAGGAGCTCGTCATGCTCGATATCGTCCTCTACCAGCCGGAAATTCCGCCCAATACCGGCAATATCATCCGGCTTTGCGCCAATACCGGTTACCGGCTCCACCTGATCGAGCCGCTGGGATTTGAGTGGGATGACAAGCGGGTAAAACGGGCGGGACTCGACTATCACGAGTTTGCCGAGGTGAAGCGCTGGCCGAGCTATGAGGCCTTTCTGGCCGCCGTGGCGCCCAAGCGGGTGTTTGCCTGCACCACCAAGGGCCGCACCGCGCACTCGGCAGCACAATATGCACTTGGCGACGCCCTGCTGTTTGGCCCGGAGAGTCGCGGCCTGCCCATCGAGATCATCGAGAGTCTGCCATTCGAGCAGCGGCTACGCATCCCTATGGTGCCCCAGAGCCGCAGCATGAACCTCTCCAACGCGGTGTCTGTCTTTGTCTACGAGAGCTGGCGCCAGCTCGGCTACGACGGTGCCATGTAAGCGCCACCGATGCGCTCAGTGGCGGGCGTCGAGCAGATGCCCGCTGCGCTCCAGCCGCCAGCAAGTGACCCCCAGCGACAGACCGCGCCCCACCATCAGCGCCGCCATCGCCGCCCATAACGCGGCCACGCCCCACGACTGACAGAGCCACCAGATCGGGAAGAAGCCGCCAAACGCGGCCAGCAACATGCTGTTGCGCATCTCCCGCGCCCGGGTCGCCCCGATAAATACGCCATCCAGCAGGAAGCACCAGACCGCCAGCAAGGGCATGGCGATCAGCCAGGGAAGCTGACGATGTGCCTCCGCTACCACGGCCGGAATGTCGGTGATATAGCCGATAAGGTGGGCACCAAAGAGGGCAAACAGCAGGGTAAAACCACTGGCAATGAGGGCGGCCCAGCCCAGATTGAGCACGATGGCCTCCCGCAGTTTCTGCCGATCCCGCTGACCGATGGCTCGTCCTACCATGGCCTCCACCGCATAGGCAAAACCATCGAGTCCGTAGGAGATGAGCATCAGGAAGTTGAGCAGCACCGCATTGGCGGCCACCGCCACATCCCCCAGCCGCGCCCCTTGCAGAGTCATGAAGGCGAAGCAGAGCTGCAAACAGAGGGAGCGCAGGAAGATATCGCGGTTGAGGCCGAGCAGCCGCACCATGGGCGCGAGCTGCCGCCAGCGCTGCCAACCATCCTGCCACACCGTCGGCGCCAGTTGCCGCAGCTGACGGCGTACCAGCCAGATACCGACTGCCAGCGCGCAGTAGTCCGCCATGACCGAGGCTGCCGCCACACCCCGCACCTGCCAGCCGAGCCCGAGCACAAACAGGGCATCGAGCGCCATGTTGACCAGATTGGTGAGGATCAGCATCACCATGGGGCTGCGGGCATCCTGCATCCCCAGCAGCCAGCCCATGATCACCAGATTGCAGAGCGCCGCCGGGGCGCTCCAGATCCGCACCGCCACGTATTGGCCCGCATAAAGCTGCACCTCGGGCGAGCCGCCACTCAGGGCGATCAGTCGTGGCAACAGGGGAAAAAGCAACAACAGCAGCGCCAGGCCGAGAGCAATGGCCAGCCCCAGCGCCCGCATCAGGGTATCGAGCTGGGCACGACCGTCGGCGGCGCCGTGCGCCTGCGCCGTCAGGCCGGTGGTCGACATCCGCAAAAAACCGAGCAACCAGAAGATGAGGTTGATCAGGGTCGCACCGACCGAGACGCCCCCCAGAAACCAGGCCTGACCGAGATGACCGATCACCCAGGTGTCCACCAGCCCCAGCAAGGGGGTGGTGATATTGGAGAAAACCATGGGCAGAGCGAGCGCAAAGACGGCGCGGTGGCGAGAGGGATCTCGCCACCAGGGGGCAACAGCTGGGGTCACGCTCAGTGGCCTGCCAGCTTCAGAATGCGGGCGAAGTCAGAGAGCATGGTGGCCATCTGCACCCGGGGCACCTGACCCGGCGCCACCTGCGGGCGGAATACCGCCTGCAGCTTGCCCTTGGGATTGATGAGCACGATGGAGGCGGAGTGATCGATCAGGTAATCCTTCTCCCCCTGATTGGCGATGGAGTAGATGAGCCCCAGATTGCGCACGAACGGGAACAGTTTGTCGTGGGGGGCGGTGGCCGCCTTGAACTCGGGATTGAAGAAGGCGGTATAGGTCTTGAGACGTGGAATATCATCACGCTGGGGATCCGCCGAGATAAACACCACCTGACTGTCGGGCGCCATCTTCTTCAGCTGGTCATAGACGGAGCGCATATCTGCCAGGGTGGTGGGGCAGATATCGGGGCAGAAGGTGTAACCGACAAACAGGAAGGTCCAGTGCCCCTTCAGGTTGGCAGGAGTGAACGGCTGGTTGTCCGCATCGGTAAAGGCAAAATCATTGATGTCCCGCCCCGCCGGATAATAATCGGCCTGTTCCGGCTGCTCTGGCTGCGTGGCGTAAAACACCAGAATCAGACAGGCTGTCAGCAGCAGAAAGAGCAGGGGATAGCGGAGCTTCATCATAACAAGAGACCCTTTCAGTTCGAGGCAGATGGCCAGCAGTGACCGGACAAGAGGGGTCATTGTACCCCAGCGAGCCGCCAAGGTGGTTCAACCTTGTGCAACGCCCTGTCAGGAGTCGACCATTTGGCATAATTAATCGCCAGTTGCGGCCATAAAAAAACCGGCCCCCTCGGGTGCCGGTTATGGATGGATTTGTTTGTCTCTTCTGCTCAGGGGCGAGCGTTGCGTCCCTGCTGCAACATCTTGCCGATGGCCCGCACGCCGATGGGAATCACGGGGGCCAGCCAGCCCTCTTCCCCCTGGCGATCACCGTGACCCCGTTTGAACAGCAATACCAGACGCACCACCTTCTCTTTCGGGCATCCCAGCCAGAGCGTCCAGTGCGAACCACGATGGTGCAGCCAGAGACCGTAAAACCAGGTCATCCGGCTACCTTTGACGAAACGGGTGATTGACGATTCCGCTGGCGCAGCCCCAGCCTCTGAATCCCATGGCGATCTTGATGCCATACCAGTCCTCCTTGACCGACAGGTCATGTTGCTTCGTCGGCCTGAACTGGGAACAGGCCCGTCACGACTATCTGCAACCATTACGAGTGGTCCCCTTTGCCCGACAAGGCTCGGGATCTCCCCACTCCCCCTTCATATCCCGTGAAGGTGTACTGCCTGATTCTCGTTGTTACCGGCCCTCCCGTCACGGCGCATTGCGATGGTCAGAGGGAGGCGCCAAGCCCTGTCTCGGCGACAGGGCACTGATCTGAGCATATATCTGAAATGGATGATTGGTAGCCGGTCGCGCAGGACAAAAATGCCGCCACCGATGATCTGTTTGATATGACAGGGAAAGTGCGCCAGAAACAGCACGGCCTCCCGAAGGAGGCCGTGTGGCAAACGCAGTTGGCGGAGATGATTACATCCAGTCGGCGTTGCGGATCACCCCGACCGCCAGCCCTTCGATGGTGAGCTGCTGGCAGGAGAGATCCACCTCGATGGGGGAGAGCTCTTCATTCTCTGGCAGCAGCCATACCTGACTGCCCTTGCGCTGGAAGCGCTTGACGGTGACATCCTCATCGAGACGGGCGACCACCACCTGACCGTTGCGCACCTCCTGGGTCTTGTGCACCGCCAGCAGATCGCCATCCAGAATGCCGATGTTCTTCATGCTCATCCCCTGTACCCGCAGCAGAAAATCTGCGCGCGGATGGAACAGGGCGGGATCAACCTGATAGTGGCTCTCGATATGCTCCTGAGCCAGGATAGGTTCACCGGCGGCAACCTTGCCGATGAGCGGCAGGCCGCTCTCTTCCAGCTCCTCTTCCTCTTCGAGCAACAGGCGAATGCCGCGGGACGTGCCCGGCATGATCTCGATGACCCCTTTTTTGGCCAGGGCCTTCAGATGTTCTTCGGCCGCATTGGCCGACTTGAAACCAAGCTTCTGGGCAATCTCGGCACGAGTCGGCGGCATACCGGTCTCGCTCATGTTCACCTTGATCAGCTCCAGCACTTCGGCCTGGCGGGGGGTAAGGGGTTTCATAGAATTGGCACCTGTCTTTTTATACAGCACACTGGCAGTATATACAGTGCAGTGGCCAAGGCAAGGCGCAGCTGACATTTGTCGCAACCAACCCCTCATTTACTGCTGTTTTGATCCTGCGCAGCCGACTCATCGTACCTCTCGGCGACAAGGGGCTGTCGATTTGCTATGCTCACGCCGCATTTTTTTGGAGAGCAGACGCACATGTCCCTAGGACAGAAGATTTCCAGAGCCATCTTGCAATGGCCGGTCAGCGGCTTGGTCAATCACAAGAGCCTGCCGGAAAATCCCATCACAGAACTCAATCTGGATCCGGCCAGACCCATCGTCTATGCCCTGAAAACCAGTTCGATCACCGACCTGATGACCTTGCAGCAGTGCTGCGAGGATCTTGGTCTGCCCGGTCCCTTCACGCCGCTGGAACTGAACGGCCAGCTGCTGCCGCGCTATGTCTGTCTGGATCGTCCGCCTCCCCTGTTTGGCAAACGCAGCAAACCGCTCCCCTTCCTGCAGGAGTTCCACCAACTGCTGGATCTGCACAAGCAGGATCCCGAGCTGGATATCCAGGTGGTGCCCGTCACCCTGTTCTGGGGCCGCGCTCCGGGTCGGGAAGGGGAAGAAGCCTCCGGCCTCAACATCATCAGCAGCCTGGCGCCGAACCGGCTGAAGAAGGCACTTATCGTTATCCTCAAGGGGCGCGAGAATCTGGTGCGCTTCTCGCCGCCGCTCTCCCTGCGCTACATGGCCGACAAGCACGGCACCGACGAGGCCATCGCCCACAAGCTGGCGCGAGTGGCCCGTACCCACTTCAGCCGTCAGCAGCTGGCCGCCACCGGCCCGAAACTGCCGAACCGCAACCTGCTGTTTAAGCAGCTGCTCGACTCCGCGGTGATCCAGCAGGCGATTGAAGAAGAGGCCCAGCGTGAGGGGATCAGCCTCGAGAAGGCGCAAAAGCGCGCCCATAGCTACATGGACGAGATCGCCTCCAACTTCTCCTACCGGCTGATCCGCCTTGGCGAGAGCTTCCTCGGCTGGCTGTGGAACAAGCTCTACCGCGGTTTGTCGGTCAATGGCGCCGAGAAGGTACGCCAACTGGCGCAGGAGGGGCACGAGATCGTCTACGTTCCCTGCCACCGCAGCCACATGGACTACCTGCTGCTCTCCTACGTCATCTACCACCAGGGGATGGTGCCACCCCATATCGCGGCAGGCATCAACCTCAACTTCTGGCCGGCGGGCCCCATCTTCCGCCACGGCGGCGCCTTCTTCATTCGCCGCACCTTCAAGGGCAACCCGCTCTACAGCACGGTATTCCGGGAATACCTCAACCTGCTGTTTGCCAAGGGTTACTCGGTAGAGTTCTTCACCGAAGGCGGTCGCTCCCGTACCGGCCGTCTGCTGCCGCCCAAGACCGGCATGCTGGCGATGACCCTGCAGGCGATGATGCGCGGGCTGGACAGGCCGGTCACTCTGGTGCCGGTCTATCTGGGTTACGAGCACGTGATGGAGGTGAACACCTACCACAACGAGCTCAAGGGAAGCCGCAAGGAGAAAGAGAGCTTCCTGCAGGTGCTCGGCATCCTGCGCAAGCTGCGCAACTACGGCCGTGGTTTCGTCAACTTCGGCGAGCCGCTGACCCTCAACAGCTACCTGAGCGAACATATCCCCGACTGGAAAAAGCACATCGGGGAAGAGGAGCGTCCGGAGTGGATGGCGGGCACCGTCAACAATCTGGCCGAACTGCTGATGACCCGCATCAACGGCGCTGCCGCGGTCAACGGCCTGACCCTGAGCGCGCTGGCGCTGCTGGCCGCCGAGCGCCACGCCCTGACTCGCGACGAATTGCAGGCCCAGCTCAACACCTATCTGGATCTGCTCAAAGCGGTGCCCTACAGCCCGCAGAGCACCATTCCGGATGAGGATGCCAAGACCTTGCTGGATCAGGCGATGGAGCTCAACAAGTTCGAGGTGAGCGAGGACAAACTGGGGCAGATCATCAGTCTCGACCGCTATCAGGCGATCCTGCTGACCTACTACCGCAACAACATCCTCCACCTGTTCGCCATGCCCTCTCTGGTGGCGGCACTGATCGAACGGTGCGAGGGGATCTCCCGCAGCGAGATCATGGCCCGCTGCATCGACATCTATCCACTGCTCAAGACCGAGCTGTTCCTGCGTTATGAAGAGGAGGATCTGCCGGCGCTGGTCGACAGCCTGCTCGACGCCCTGCAGTCCCAGCAACTGATCGAGACCCGTGATGGCGGCTACTGGGTCAATCCGGCCAACCAGATGCGCCTGCTGCTGCTGGCGGAGAGCATTCAGGAGACCCTGCAACGCTACGCCATCGTGCTGACCCGGGTACTGGCCCAGCCTCACATCGAGGCGGAACAGCTGGAAGCGGACGGCCTGATGATGGCAGAGCGCCTCGGCACCCTGCACGGCATCAACGCCCCCGAGTTCTTCGACCAGAAGCTGTTCAGCACCCTGATCCACACGCTGCGCAAGGAGGGTTACCTCTCTCCCGAGTGCAAGCCGGATCTCGGCCGCTTCCAGGCGCTGGCCGACAACATAGTACCGCTGCTGAGCAACAAGATCCGCCGCACCATTCAGGCGGGCAATCAGCTCTGATCTGCAACGCAAACAAAGAAGGCCGCATGATGCGGCCTTCTTTTTATCCAGTTTTACTCGGGGCGCAATCACGCCAGCAGGTAGTCAAACACCAGACCGGCAAACACCAGCGCCCCCACATAGTTGTTGTTGAGAAACGCCTGGAAGCAGGCTTCCCGCTGCCGCTCGCGAATAAGCCGCTGCTGATAGACAAACAGCACCGCCGCTCCCAGCAATCCCCAGTAATACCAGCCCCCCAGCGTCATCAGTTGCCCGACCGCCAGCAACAGCAGCAAGGTCGAGAGTTGCAGTGCGCCGATGATCCGCTTGTCGTAACGACCAAACAGGATGGCGCTGGATTTGAGGCCGATCTTGAGGTCGTCATCTCGATCCACCATGGCGTACTGGGTATCGTAAGCCACGGTCCAGAGCAGGTTGGCGAAGAAGAGCAGCCAGGCCACCAGCGGCAGGGCATCTGCCTGCGCCGCATAGGCCATCGGAATCGACCAGGAGAAGGCCATCCCGAGCACCAGCTGGGGATTGGAGATAAAGCGCTTCATGAAGGGGTAGCTCACCGCCAGCAGCAGGGCGACAAACGACAGGCCGATGGTGAGCGGATTCATGGTCAGCACCAGACCAAACGAGATGAGCGCCAGCACGAAGAAGAGCGCCAGCACCTCCCACGGCTTGACTCTGCCCGTGGGCAAGGGTCGGCCAGCGGTGCGTTTGACATGGCCGTCGAAGTTGCGATCCGCATAGTCGTTGATGACGCACCCGGCCGAGCGCATCAGAAAGACCCCGACCACAAATACGGTCAGCACCCAGAGATTGGGCAGGCCACCAGCGGCCAGCCAGAGCGCCCACAGGGTTGGCCACAGCAGCAGCAGAGTGCCTATGGGTTTGTCGACACGGGCCAACTGCATATAGGCAAGTCCCCGCTCCTTGGTTAACAGATTCACTCCAGCTCCTTGTCACAGACGAGAGAGGGCAGAAACAGCTCGTGCACCAGCAGTGGCCACTGCCCCAGAAACAGACGGGAACGACGCCCCCAGACAGTGGCAGCCGGGCAACGGGAATTGGCGGCAATATCGAAACGGGCCAGTTGCAGATGATCGCGGCGGGCAGGCTCATGGCCAAATACCCGCTCACCCAGCGGCTGCTCGCCAAGCTCGGCAATGCCGCTCCCTTGCAGTGCGTCATCGGCAAACAGGGTCCAGCCCAGCACGGCTGGCCCACGATCCCCGTGCAGGATCACCTCGCGGCAGGTGCCGGCCGGCGAGGCCGAATCCACCAGCCACTGCTCATCGGCAGTAAGGGCGACCGGGTGATTGCCCAGCCACTCCACCGAAAAGTGGCGATTGTGCAGACGCAGCCGCCGGGTCATGGAGCCGGGCTCCAGCAGCCAGGGGCGCAAGCTGGCGGGCAATTCGCAACATTCGGGGGCCAGCCACCCGCTTAACGGCGTGAGGGGAACAGTCAACTCGGACTTCACAGCTTCACCATCCAGAGATTTCCGTGTTCAGGTTAAAATCCGGTTTATTATCCGTAAATCAATAGCGAAATGTAAGAACATCCGTGCTTGACGGCCCCGATGGCAACATCAAAAATGGGTTATCTCTTGCTGATGAGCCATCTATATGAAGATCTTCAAAATTCTGCTGGTGTTGTTACTGAGCTGTGGCGCCCTGCAGCAGCAAGCTCTGGCTGAAGATGAGCCGCCCGCCGAGGGCGCAGAGGGGGCCGCCAAGCCCGGTTTCTCCTACCACGCGCTCGATCCCGACATCATCACTAACTACCTGAGTGATAGCAAAACCCTCGGTTATATCCGAGTCACGGTGGAGCTGATGGCGGAAAACGAAGCCGATCTCAAGCTGCTGGAGCAGCATGACCCGCTGATCCGCGATGCCATCATCCGCCTGATTGGCAGCAAAAATGCCGATCAAGTGAAGTCCCTGACCAACCGAGAAGAGCTGCGCAAGGAGTGCGAGACAACCGTCAACGAACTGCTGGTGAAAGAGACCGGCAAGAAAGCGGTGCGCGAGCTTATCTTCACCAAGTTCCTCTACCAGTAATCCCTACCAAAACAATCGCTTATTGGCATATCGGCCAATAAGCGAGCGTTGCCGGTTTATTCGAAATGAAAATCGATTACAATACGGCCGTCAAGTCGTAGAGGTAGTCGTTATGGGCAGCAAAACCCTGTGTGAATGGCGCCGTCACGAGATCCCCACCGATCTCAAGGCGTTGCGCAAGATAGTCCGCAAACCCAAGTTTGTCTGCAGCAAGTGCGCCCGCAGTGCCAATGACAAGGGTTACCTCTGCCAGCCGCTGCGCTTGAAAGAGGAGTAATTTTCCACTCTAACCGCCGTTCAAAGAGGACCTTGCTAGATTTCATCCTTTACAAGTCTGGCGTAGTACTGCTCAAGCTCGGTGGTCACCTGACGTAATTTCGAGTCTAGGTCTACCTGTCTTGCCCAGACAGCTTCCATCCCACTGGGACTTTGGCGGAGTACTTCGGCCATTTGTGCTTGATTCTGCATCAGTTCGAGATAGTGAGCTCGAAAAGACAACAAAGCATTCAGGCGTCCCATATTATTGGCTCGCTCTGCCTCTTTAGCTGATTTCCGCGCATACCATACCGCCACAACAGCGATGAATCCCGCAACCAATGAGATCACGTCACTGATAGAGATAGCGATATTCTCCCCAATCTCAAATATCATTGATCGGTCCACCCCTGACGCCCCTGTTCGAACAATCTGCGTGCCTGGGTATCATTCGGGCAAACGCCGCGATACTCCTCGCCTGAGCGGCCAGCCAGATAGAGATGCTCGGGGCGGCAATACCATGCCAATCCCTTCTGATGTCCCTGCTTCCACAGTTCGGCATCCACCTTCTTGCCACACTGGCCCTGATGGAACTCGATCCGCTCGGTGGTGAAGCCCAGCTTGCCATCCGCCTCCCCAACCTCACTCCATACCTTCTCGCAGGGATCATCGTTGGAGACACAGCCACCCAGCAGGGCAGCCAACAATATGATGAAGAGTCGCATAGTCATCCTTGAGCGTCATTTGGGCAGTTCATTCTACCCAGCGGCCCGCCCCTGACCAAGGACGAACGCTCAGCCATGTGAGCGCGGCAAAAAAATCAGGCGGGCCCAAAGCCCGCCTGTTCGTTCAATACCGTGGTTCACTGGTCATCGAAAGTGTCATCATCCTGCCAGCTTTCATCTTCCCACTGATCCAGCTCTTCTTCCCAGGAATCCGGCTCCCAATCATCATCAGAGGAGTCGTAATCCGGCTTGTGTCCACCCATCTTCACTCTCCTTGGATAGTTCACCCGCACTCCAATTTTATCCGGAATTGTCGGGCTCGCCAGTCAGAGAGAGTTCAAAGTTTGACCAGAGTCCGGCCGGCGATCTGGCCTTGCGTGATGGCCTCGGCGGCCTCCACTACCTGCTCCAACCCAATCTCGGTGACCGCCTGAGCGAAGAAGCTGGCAGGAAGATCACGTGCCAGTCGCTGCCACGCCAGTTGACGACGTTCAAACGGGCACATCACCGAATCGACCCCCTGCAGCCGCACATTGCGCAGGATGAAGGGCATCACACTGGTAGGCAGATCAAAGCCGCCCGCTAACCCACAGGCCGCCACGGCGCCGCCATAGTTCATCTGAGCCAGCAGCTTGGCCAGCACCTGACTGCCGACGGTATCGATGGCAGCGGCCCACAGCTGCTTCTCCAGCGGTTTGGCAGGCACCAGCAGCTCGCTGCGCGGCACGATGCGGCTGGCACCCAACGCAGTGAGCATGGCGCCCTGCTCTTCCGGACGACCGGTCAGCGCCGCCACCTGATAGCCAAGGGCTGCCAGCAGGGCAACCGAGGTGGAGCCCACGCCGCCAGCCGCGCCGGTGACCAGCACCTCGCCACTTGCGGGAGTAATACCCGCCTCTTCCAGTGCCAGCACACAGAGCATGGCGGTGAGACCGGCGGTACCGATGCACATGGCCTGGCGCTCATCCAGCCCGGCGGGCAACGGCACCAGCCAGTCCCCCTTGACCCGCGCCTGTTCGGCCATACCGCCCCAGTGGCCTTCGCCCACGCCCCAACCGGTCAGCACCACCTTGTCGCCGGGCTGATAGCGGCTGTCGGCAGACTCGAGCACGGTACCGGCGAAGTCGATGCCGGGCACCAGCGGCCACTGGCGCACTATCTTGCCCTTGCCGGTGATGGCCAGCCCGTCCTTGTAGTTGATGGAGCTGTAGGCAACGGCCACCCGAACCTCACCTTCCGGCAACTGGCTCTCGGCCAGCCGGGTCAGAGTCGGTACAGTCTTGCCGTCTTGGTTTTCCAGTAACAGAGCCTTGAACATGGTTGCCTCTTTGATGACGTGTGAAACGGGGATCAGCTGCTTTGACGCTTTTGCAGTTGAAAATCGAGAGCCAGCGCGATGCTAGTTATGGGTTCAGTCGTTCTCCAGCGCAGTGAGGCAGTGCGAGAGAGTGCGCGCCAGCGCTCCCTGATTGCGCAGCACCACGGCGCGGGCCTGCTCGCCCATCTCGCGGCGGGCGTTACCGTCGGCAAACAGCTGGCTCACCTGCTCGCCCAGCTCGGCGGCATCGGCCACGATGGCGGCGCCCCCCTGAGCCACCAGCTGGCGGGTGATGTCGCTGAAGTTGAAGTAGGCGGGGCCGGTAAGGCAAGGCTTGCCGAGGGCTGCCGGCTCCAGCAGGTTGTGACCGCCGATCTTCACCAGACTGCCGCCAACGAAGGCCACATCGGCCGCCGCCAGCATCAGCGGCAGCTCGCCCATGGTATCGCCGAGATAGACCTTATCCTGTGCTCCAACCGCAGCATGACTGGTGCGCCGCACGCAGCCGTAAGGGGCACACAGCTCGGCCACCCGGTCGAACCGCTCGGGGTGGCGCGGCACCAGAATGAGCAGCGCGTCGGGATGGCGTTTGAGCAGCAGATCGAAGGCGGCCAGCACCTGCTCATCCTCACCCAGATGGGTACTGGCGGCGATCCAGACCGGCCGATCCGCCCCCAGCTGCTGGCGCAGGGCGCGCCCCTTGGTCTGCACCTCGTCACCAAACTGGATATCGAACTTGATGGAGCCGGTCACCGCCAGCCGCGAACGATCGATGCCAAGGCGGGCGAAGCGGTCGGCGTCATCCTGATGCTGGCAGAGCAGATGGGTCAGTGGCCGACTCAGGGCGTCGAAGGCGCCGTGGAAGCGGGCATAGCGCTGGCAGGATCGCTCGGAGAGGCGGGCATTGATGATGGTCACCGGCAGATGGCGCGCCTCGCAGGCGGCCAGCCAGTTCGGCCACAGCTCGGTCTCCATTACCCAGAGCGCGCGCGGCTTGAAGGTGTCGAGAAAGGCGGCAATGGCCCAGGGGTAGTCGAGCGGCGCGTAGCGATGGATCACCAGATCCCCCAGCTTGGCAGCCTGATCGGCGCCGGTGCGGGTGGTGGTGGTGAGCAGGATCGGCAGATCGGGCCGCTCCGCCTTGAGGGCACGAATGAGCGGCGTGATGGCCAGCGTCTCCCCCACGCTCACCGCATGGATCCAGAGCGGCGCCTCCTGTCCGGTGGCGGGCAGCCGCCCGAGATGCTCGGCCCAGCGCTTGCCAAAGCCGGGCTTGCCTTTCTTCGGCTTGTAGAGGGCCAGCAGCGCCAGCGGCAATCCCAGATGGATCAGCAGGTTGTAGAGCAGACGGTAGGGCATCTTACTGACTCTGCTCCAGCTTCTTGCAGGCATCGACCACCTGCTCCGGCGCCAGGTCGATCAGGCACTTGAGATGGCCGAACTTGCAGGTGCGCTTGAAGCAGGGGCGACACTCGATGTCGGTGTGAACGATCTCGACCCGATCCGCCAGCGGCGGGGTATAGAGCGGCGAGGTGGAACCATAGACGCCCACCAGCGGCCGGTTGAGGGCGGCGGCGATGTGCATCAGGCCGGAGTCGTTGGAGATGACCCGGCTGGCCAGCGCCATCAGATCGATCGCCTCGTGCAGGCTGGTCTTGCCCGCCAGCACGTGGCAGTTGGGGCGGGTCAGCAGGTTGACCCGATCCCGGATGGTGTTGGCCACCGGCACATCCTTGTTGGAGCCGAAGATCCACACCTGCCACCCCTCGTCCAGATGCTGCTGGGCCACCACGGCGTAGTGCCCCTCCGGCCAGCGCTTGGCCGGGCCAAACTCGGCACCGGGGCAGAGCACCAGCACCGGGCGGGCGCGATCCAGCCCCAGTCGCTCCAGCGCCTTGCTCTGGTTGACCAGATCGACGTGCAGAGAGGGGTGGGGAATGGTCGGAATATCGGCCCGGCTCTTCATCTGCGCCTTGGGATAAGCGAGCGCCAGATAGCCCTCCACCATCAGCGGGAAGGCGGACTTGTTGCTGCGCATATCGTTGAGCAGGCCGAAGCGGTGCTCCCCTTTCCAGCCGGTACGCACCGGAATGCGGGCAAACCAGGGGATCAGCGCCGATTTCATGGAGTTGGGCTGGACGATGGCCTGATCGTACTTCTCGGCCGCCAGCTGTTTGCCGAGGCGGCGGCGCGCCACCAGCTTGAAGTCACCGTGGCCGAGGGGCATGGTGATCGCCTTGTCCACCTCCGGCATCCGCTCCAGCAGGGCGCAGCACCAGGCGGGGGCCATCACTTGCAGCTCGCTCTCGGGATGGTTGGCCTTGATCGCCTTGTAGAGACTCTGGGACATCACCATGTCGCCGACCCAGGAGGGGCCGATCACCAATATTTTCATTACGCGTCTTCTCTCGGGTCTGGCCCGGCGGTTAATCATCACTGGGCGAGATTATGCCCCAAGAATGGCTGGATAAATAACAGAAGATCCTTGGCAAACGCTGCCGTCACCCCATTTTTCCAGCAGTGCCCCGCTTCCAACCGGACGAGACGAGACAGGCAAACAGCTGATAGAAACGGGCAATGGCGGCTCTCTCTTTGACCCGTTTTTCCGTTAGAATGGCCCATCAATACGCATTCGACCCGCCAGCCGGGCAATAACCGTGAGCCCACATTCGTGAAAAAACCGACTCTGGCTGCCGTTCTGATCGTCAAGAATGAAGCCGACAACCTGCGCAAGTGCCTCGCCTCCCTCGACGGACTGGTGGACGAGATCGTCATTCTGGACTCCGGCAGTCAGGACGAGACCCCGGCCATCGCCGCCGAATTTGGCGCCCGCTTCTTCGTCAACGCCAAGTGGCCGGGCTTTGGCAAACAGCGCCGACTGGCCCAATCCCACGTGCAATCCGACTGGGTGCTGTGGCTGGATGCCGACGAGCGGCTCACCCCCGAGCTGAAAACCGCCATAGCCAACGTGATGGCCAATCCGGCCAGCGATACCATCTACTCGATCCCGCGCCTCTCCTGGGTGTTTGGCCGCTTTATCCGCCACAGTGGCTGGTATCCGGATCGGGTGCTGCGCCTCTATCCCAAGGCGCTCACCAGCTACAACGAGGCGCTGGTGCACGAAAAGGTGGAAGTGCGGGCCAACATGAAGATCGTCAATATTCATGGCGACCTGCTCCACTTCACCTATCGGGATCTGGAGCACTATCTGGTGAAATCCGCCGGTTATGCCCGCGCTTGGGCCGATCAGCGCACCGCTCGCGGCAAGAAGGGCTCCCTCAGTCAGGGGCTGATCCACGCGGTCGGCTGCTTCCTCAAGATGTACCTGCTCAAAGCGGGCTTCCTCGATGGCAGGCAGGGGCTGCTGCTGGCGATCCTCTCCGCCCACTCCACCTTCGTCAAATACGCCGACCTCTGGGTGCGCCAGCAACCGCAGCAGCCGGAATAACCGTCATACGAAACAGGGCCCCGCGGGGCCCTGTTTGCATTGCTGCATACGTTATTTGCGCCAGAAAGGCGCCGCCCAGCGGGCCATCACCGGCACCATGGTCTTGGGATCGAGCTGGCTCATATCCTCAGGATGGTCGCTATCCTCAGGCGGGCTAAAGGCGAGGTGGCGCCCTTCGCTGTTGAGGGGCTTCCAGCGCAGCGGAGTGGCGGAGCGGCGCATCGGGAAGAAGCCGATGGTCGGCACATCGAGCGCACCAGCGATATGGAGCGGGCCGGTACTGCCTGCAACGAACAGGGCGGCGTTAGCCAACACCTGACAGAACATCGGCAGACCATCGCTGGAGCGGTAGATCCAGCCGTTACCACCGTGGGCCAGCAACTCGGCCGCCAGCTGTTCGGCCATCTTCTCCTCACCCGGGCCGGCGGTCAGCACGCACTGCAACTCGGGGCAGGCCTGATTGAGCTTGATGATGATGCGGGCATACTGCTCGATGGAGAGGTTGTTGGCCGAGCCACCGCTGCCGGCGTGTACCATCAGCCAGGGGCGGCTGGCATCGAGCTTAAGCTTGGCCGCCAGCTGCTCGCGCACCTGCCGCAGAGTCTCGTCATCGAACCGCAGGAAGGGGGTCTTGGGCTCCACCACCGCCACCTGCTGATCGGCGAGGAAGCGGCGGATCAGCTCCAGATTGTACTCGGACTCAGGCTTCTGGGAGCGGGAGCGACGCTGCACCAGTCGCTGGTTGTAGAGCACCTGCGCCAGCTTGGTCGCCGGCGCCAGCCGGTAAGGGATGTGCGCCTTCCACACCAGCATGGCGTTGCGGGAGTTGGAGAAGAGGCAGATGGACGCGTCGAACGCCGCCGCCTTGATCCGCGCCAGCAGCGCTCGCTGTTGCTCCTTGTCGGCCCGCACGCCCGGATCGATGATCACCTCGTCAATCCAGGGGCAGAGCCGGGCCAGCGGCGCCGTGTAGGCCGGAACCAGGGCAGTCACATGACACTCCATGGAGCCTTTGAGCATGGCGAAGCTAGGCCACGCCAGCATGAAGTCACCAATCTTGTCATTGCGAACGACCAGAATACGTTTCATAAAAAATCCCTTTGCTCCCTGTCACCAATGCAAGGAGGCTTGATGCGCGATGGCGTATTCTTGCCTGATGCACTGCTATTCTCAAGCGACGACCTTATAATGCGACCAAATTTCCAGGTTGCAGGACCGCAAAGATGACTACTAGGGTGATCTATCCCGGGACTTTTGATCCCGTTACCAATGGCCACGCCGATCTCATCGGCCGCGCCGCCAAGCTGTTTGACGAGGTGGTGGTCGGGGTCGCCAACAGCCCGAGCAAGCGCCCGCTGTTCGATCTGGCAGAACGTGTCCAGCTTGTCCAGCAAGTGACCAGCACGCTTCCCAACGTCAAGGTGGTGGGCTTCTCCGGTCTGCTGGTCGATTTCGCCAAAGAGCATCAGGCCAACGTGCTGATCCGCGGCCTGCGCGCCGTCTCCGACTTCGAGTACGAGTTCCAGCTGGCCAACATGAACCGCCGCCTGATGCCGGAGCTGGAGAGCGTCTTCCTCACCCCGGCGGAGGAGAACTCCTTTATCTCCTCCACTCTGGTGAAAGAGGTGGCGCTGCACGGTGGCGACATTCGTCAGTTTGTCGATCCCGTGGTGGCCCAAGCCATCGCAGCCAAACAGAAAGGGTGATCCCCTTCCACATTCCACACTCGCCATTCCCAACGGCAACAACGAACAAGGGCTACCCACGGGTAGCCCTTGTTGTATCTCTCTCGTTATAGAGAGGTCAGCCTGCTTGCCGGTTACTGACGGGCAAACCGCTCATTCATCTCCTGCACCAGCAGATCGAGCCACTCGTAGCGGCGCCGATACATGGCCCGCTTCTTGGAGGCGATCTCCTCCAGCGGCTTGCGCGGCTGGGCTTGCAGAGCGACGAAGTTAGCATCCACATCCTGCGCGTCGAACTCCTGCCACAGCTCGTCGTAATCGGCCTGTAGGTTGGCTTTCTGCTTGCTGCTGTAACGCCTGGCCTGAAACACGTGGGCCCGCTTGCGCACCGCCAGCACCTCCGCCGCCCCCATGGCCTGCGCCAGTTGCAGCACCAGCTGCACAAGCAGGGATTTGGGCCGCAGGCCGTGCCCCTCTTTGGTCAGCTCGCGCACCCGATCCTGGGCATTGTCGACCGCAGGCTCCGGCCCCTGCATGGAGCCGATCATCAGCATCAAACGATCCACGCTACCCGCCAGCGAAAAGGCGCAGCTGTAGAGGCGCTGTCCCTCGCCGTTGACGATGGAGAGCGCCAGCTCGGCCTCGCGGCGGAAGGTGCCATCGTGACGCAACAGAATGCGGCAGCCGCTCTGGGGATAGTGCCCAAGTTCGATCCCCTCGCCCAGATAGAGCGAGTCGATCAGCTGCGGGTAGCACTCCAGCAGCAACCGATAGTGATTTTCCAGCATCTCGGCACGCTCACGGGCGCTGGCACAGGCGAAGCGATAGGGGCGCATCGGCTTGTCGAGCAGCTCGGGATAGACCGCTGGCAGCGCCTTGAGCGAGTCGCACTGAAATAGGCTGAAGACCCGGCTCAGCGACTTGCGATAGAGCAGGCTGCGCAGCACGAACTTGCCGCGATTGAAGGTTTTCCGGTCACATCCTTCGGGGTAGAGGAAGCGGGCCATGGATTTTGCGCAATAGCGCTCCTGCCGGGATAAATCTTCCCAGTCTATTGATTTAACTGTCATTTTTATATTCTCAAACCGCCTGAACGGTCGGGATACTAGTGACAGCTGTGCAAATCTTCAACAGAGTGGAAATACGCTGTTACAACTTCCCTCGGATCGGGGCAAAAAGTGCGCTCAGCGCTGGCAATGACTGCAAAAAACCGTGGTGCGCTGGCCCATTCTTGTCTCGGTCAGCAGGGTGTGACAGTGGAAACAGGGCTGACCGCCACGGCCATAAACCTGCAACTGCTGCACGAAATAGCCCGGCTTGCCATCGGCGCTGGTGAAATCCTTGAGAGTAGTGCCGCCCTGGCGAATCGCCTCGGCCAACACCCGCTTGATCTCGGCCACCAGGGTTCCCAGCCGCTCTGCGCTGATATTGCCTGCCGCCCGCTTGGGGTGAATGCCGGCGGCATAGAGCGCCTCGTTGGCGTAGATGTTGCCCACCCCGACCACCACCTGATTGTCCATCAGGAACTGTTTGATGGCGGTGCTGCGTCCCTTGGCGCGCCCCTGCAGGTAATCAGCACTGAAGGCATCGGTGAGCGGCTCGGGCCCCAGCTTGGCGAGCAGCGCATGGGCTTCGGCCGGTTCCCGGGTCCAGAGCAGGGCGCCGAAGCGGCGCGGATCGTTGAGCCGCAGCAGCTTGCCATTCTCCAGCTCGATATCCACGTGGTCGTGCTTCTCGGCTGGCGTGCCGATATCCAGCACCCGCAGGCTGCCGGACATCCCCAGATGAAGGATGGCAGTGCCGAAATCGGTCTCCAGCAGCAGGTATTTGGCACGGCGACGCACCCGATGGATGGTGAGGTCCACCAGCTCCTGAATCTCACCGGGGATCGGCCAGCGCAGGCGGCCATCCCGCACCACTACACGCGTCACCTTGATACCGGTGAGCCAGGGGGAGATCCCCTGACGACTGACTTCAACTTCTGGCAATTCAGGCATGGGCACCTCGCAAGGAAAAGGAACTCAGGGGGCAGGACGCAGCAGATCGCGATACTGCTCGGCAGTGAGGGCGAGCCAGAGACCGGAGGGCAGCTGAGCGCCATATTGGCCGCTGTTCTGATAGAGGCCGATCTCGACCGGATCGCTCTGGCCGGCAATCCACACCTTGATGGTCACCGGGGTACCGCGCACCACCTCGCCGGGGAGCAGCAACCAGCTCTGCCAGCGTGCCAGACGGGCATCCAGCTGAGCCGTGTCGAGCCCCAGATCCGGCATACTGCGCCAGCCCTGACCGATCCGCTCAATCTGCCAGCTCGGCCCCTGCCAAGTGAGCACTACGGACGCATCCGGCAACAAGGGGCGAGCCCGCTTGGCGCTGTTCTCCTGCTGGGCAGTCTCCATACGATGCAACAGGGTGATCACGATCAGCACCACCACAATGATCACGTTATTCCAGCCTTTGCGGCTCAATTTGAACATGGCAAGCCTCCCTTTGAACCGGCAGTGTACTGAATTCGGCGCATAAAAAAACCCGGCACGAAGCCGGGTTTTTGGGAATGCAGCATCAAGTAATTACTTGATTTTGCCTTCCTTGTAGATCACATGCTGACGAACAACGGGATCAAACTTTTTGATCTCCATTTTTTCGGGCATGGTGCGCTTGTTTTTGGTAGTGGTATAGAAGTGACCAGTACCGGCGCTGGAGTTCAGGCGAATTTTCTCGCGAATACCTTTAGCCATGATCTAATTCCTTATACCTTAACACCGCTGGCGCGCAGTTCAGCCAGAACCACTTCAACGCCACGCTTGTCGATGATACGCATGCCTTTTGCGGATACGCGCAGGCTTACGAAGCGTTTTTCACTCTCAACCCAGAAACGGTGAGTGTGCAGGTTCGGCAGGAAACGACGCTTGGTGGCGTTGTTAGCGTGCGAACGGTTGTTACCAACTGCCGGGCGCTTGCCGGTTACTTGGCATACTCTAGACATGTCAGTCTCTCCAAATCTTACTTCATTGCTCGAGCAAATATCTGCCCCGCTGGCCTTCGATTGCGGGGCAAACAGAAGGCGGCATTTTATACAGCATCCGTGATCAAAGATCAACTAATACGGTGCCAGAGCACAGTTATAGCCAACCGCGCTCGGCAAAAGAAACCGTGATGCCATCACCGATCACCAAGTGATCCAGCACTCTGATATCGATCAGGGCCAAAGCGGCCGTGATCCGATCCGTGATCTGGCGGTCGGCCCTACTGGGCTCGGCGACGCCGGACGGGTGATTATGCGCCAGAATCACCGCGGCTGCATTATGTTTGAGCGCGATCTGCACGATTTCTCTTGGCCAGACGCTCGCCGAATCGATTGTGCCGAAAAAAAGCTCAACAAATTGAATGACTCTGTGCTGATTGTCGAGCAACAGCAGGGCAAACACCTCGCGTGGCCGATCCCGCAGCTGGGCCTGCAGATAGTCCCGGGTCAGCTGGGGCGAGGTGAGGGCATCGCCCCGTTGCAACTGCTCGGCCAGATGGCGTCTGGCCATCTCAAGCACCGCCTGCAACTGGGCATATTTGGCCGGGCCAAGGCCGTGCGCCTCGCAGAATGCCCGTTGATCCGCCCCCAGCAAGCTGCGCAAAGAGCCGAATTGATTCAATAGATTACGTGAAAGATCCACTGCACTCAGGCCATTGACGCCGGTGCGCAGAAAGATGGCGAGCAGCTCGGCATCGGAGAGCGCCGCGGGCCCCTGACGCAGCAGCTTCTCTCTGGGGCGTTCATCTTCCGGCCACTCTTTGATGCTCATTTGTCTCTCCCTCATCCCTGTTGAGAAAAAACATAGCAAAAAATTGCGCGCGCCTGACCACACCCCTTGATGCCAACCCCTGTCGTCATCCATTGCCTGTGGTATCTTAGCCGACCAGTCAGAATGAGCCGGATAGAGAAACAGCAGATGAGATTGGCCGATAAACGCATCCTGTTGGGTGTCAGTGGCGGGATCGCCGCCTACAAGAGTGCCGAGCTGGTACGCCGCCTGAAAGATCAGGGCGCCGAAGTGCGGGTGGTGATGACCCGCTCCGCCAAGGAGTTCATCACCCCGCTGACCCTGCAGGCGGTCTCCGGTAATCCGGTGGCCTACAGCCTGCTGGATCCCTCTGCCGAGGCAGGCATGGGCCATATCGAGCTGGCCAAGTGGGCCGATCTGGTACTGATCGCCCCCGCCAGCGCCAACCTGATGGCGCGCATGGCCGCCGGCATGGCCGACGAACTGCTCACCACCCTCTGTCTGGCCACTCCGGCGCCCATCGCGCTGGCGCCCGCCATGAACCAACAGATGTATCTCAACGCTGCCACCCAGGCCAACCTCAAGACCCTGGCCAGCCGCGGCATTCTGCTGTGGGGGCCGGATGCCGGCAGCCAGGCCTGTGGCGATGTGGGCCCGGGCCGGATGCTGGATCCCCTCGAACTGGTGGATCGCTGCTGCCAGCAGCTGGCCGCCGAGCCCTTGCTGGCAGACGTCAAGCTGCTGCTCACCGCAGGTCCAACCCGCGAGGCGCTCGATCCGGTGCGCTACATCAGTAATCACAGCTCCGGCAAGATGGGCTATGCCATCGCCCGCGCGGCCCGCGAAGCGGGCGCCGAAGTGACGCTGGTGAGCGGCCCGGTGACGCTGGCTACGCCTGCTGGCGTGACCCGTGTCGATGTGGAGAGCGCGGAGCAAATGCATCAGGCTGTGATGAGCCGGGTGGGCGAGTGCGACCTCTTCATCGGTTGCGCGGCCGTGGCCGACTACCGTCCTGAGCAGGTAGCCAGCCAGAAGATCAAGAAGAGCGGCGACAACGACCAGATGGTGGTGAAGCTGGTGAAAAACCCCGACATCATCGCGGCCGTCGGTGCCCTTTCAGACAAACCCTTCACCGTCGGATTTGCCGCCGAAACCGTGGATGTGGAACAATACGCCCTCGACAAGTTGCAGCGTAAGCGGCTGGACATGATCGCCGCCAACGATGTGTCCCGCGAGGGGCAAGGCTTCAACGCCGATGACAACGCCCTGACCGTGTTCTGGCAAGGGGGCCAGGCCCCGCTGCCGCTGGCCGACAAGCTGACGCTGGCCCGTCACCTGATCGCCCTGATTGCGCGCCACTACCGGCACTGAGCGTCCCGAAAGAACAAGACTCACGGCGCCCCGCCTTGCCAAGAGGGGCGCCAATACAAGATCCAACTGAAAAAGCGATTCATGACTACACAAATTGAACTGAAGATTCTGGATGCCCGTATCGGTACCGAGTACCCGCTGCCCGCCTACGCCACACCGGGCTCTGCCGGCATGGATCTGCGCGCACTGCTGGATGCGCCGCTGACTCTGGCTCCGGGTGATACCACCCTGGTGCCGACCGGTCTGGCCATTCACATCCAGGATCCGGGTCTGTGTGCCACCATCCTGCCCCGCTCCGGCCTCGGCCATAAGCACGGCATCGTGCTGGGCAACCTGGTCGGTCTCATCGATTCCGATTACCAGGGTCAGCTGATGGTATCGGTCTGGAACCGCGGCAAGGATGAGTTCACCATGCAACCCGGCGAGCGCATCGCCCAGCTGGTGATCATGCCGGTAGTTCAGGCCAGCTTCCAACTGGTCGATGAGTTCAATCAGAGCGAACGGGGTGAAGGCGGTTTTGGTTCTTCTGGTCGCCAATAACAGACCACACCAGCCCGATGGGCGGTGCTTAATAATAGAATCAAGCCATTGTTTTTTTAGGGGAATCCATGGCAAGCAGTAATCAGAAACAGAGTCGGCGCGATCAGATCCTGCAGGCGCTCGCCCATATGCTGGAAACCAGTCCGGGTCAGCGTATCACCACGGCCCGTCTGGCGGCCGAGGTCGGCGTCTCTGAAGCAGCCCTCTATCGACATTTTCCCAGCAAGGCGCGGATGTTCGAGGGGCTGATCGACTTTATCGAGGATTCCCTGCTGTCACGGGTCAATCTGATCATGGCGGAAGAGAAGGACACCATGGCGCGTTGCCACCATATCCTGCAGCTGCTGCTGGTGTTCGCCGAGCGCAATCCCGGCATTACCCGCATCCTCAATGGCGACGCCCTGCTGGGTGAGCACGATCGGCTGCGGGATCGCATCAGCATCCTGTTCGACAAGCTGGAGACCCAGATCAAACAGGTGCTGCGCGAGAAGCGGCTGCGCGAGGGTCAAGGCTTCCAGCTAGACGAGACCATGCTGGCTAATCTGCTGCTGGCCTACACCGAAGGTCGCATCAGCCAGTTCGTGCGCTCCGAGTTCAAGCTCAAGCCGACCGCAGGTTTCGAAGATCAGTGGCAATTTATCCGCAGCCAGCTGCTGCAGAGCTGATGGTTTTTTCGCATCATTCAGCAAAAAGAAGGGAGGCTTTGGCCTCCCTTCTTTTTTGTGTCAGGTTTTTATGGCAGAAAAGAAGTACCAGATGCGACCCGTACTGTCGCGCTGCGGTGTTAGATTTATCCACCATGAACCTTTTAGAACCTGACAGGACATCCTATGGAACCCGAAATCATTACCGAAGCGCAGACCTGGCTGGTCAATAACCAAGGCCTGCTGATCGAATATGGCGTCAATATCGCCGCCGCCCTGCTGACCCTGCTGGTCGGCTATATCGCCGCCAACCTCATCAGCGGTGGCGTGGTCAAGGTGATGCAGGCCCGCAAGCTGGACATCACCGTCACTCACTTCGTCGGCAGCATTCTCAAATACGCCATTCTGGTGTTCGTGGTAATCGCCGCGCTGGGCCGGGTCGGCGTGCAGACCGCCTCCTTCGTCGCCATTATCGGTGCCGCCGGTCTGGCCATCGGTCTGGCGCTGCAAGGCTCGCTCTCCAACTTCGCTGCCGGCTTCCTGCTGATCATCTTCCGCCCCATCAAGGCGGGCGAGTTTATCGAAGTGGCAGGCACGTCTGGCGTGGTGCAATCCGTTCAGCTCTTCACCACCACCCTCACCTCCGGTGACAACAAGATGGTGGTAGTACCGAACTCCGCCATCCTCAACGGCACCATCGTCAACTACTCCCGCATGGATACCCGCCGCGTCGATATGACCTTCGGTATCGGCTACGGCTCCGACCTGCGCAAGGCCAAGCAGATCCTCGAGCGTCTGGTGAATGAAGAGCCGCGCATCCTGAAAGATCCGGCCGCTACCATCGCCGTCGCCGCGCTGGCCGACTCCTCGGTCAATATCGTGGTGCGCCCGTGGGTCAAGACCGGCGACTACTGGGGTGTCTGGTTCGACTTCCACGAGAAGGTGAAACTGACCTTTGATGCCGAAGGCATCGAGATCCCCTTCCCGCAGATGGTGATGCACATGCAAAAAACGCAGGCGTGATCGCGGTTCTGCTGCAACAGACAATGCCAGCCTTCGGGCTGGCATTGTCGTTTCTGGCCCCAGCCCATGGCCATGTCGGTGCATAACCACGCCAACCGGATGAAAACAATTTCAGGCTATCGGGGTGGCCCCAATCATGAGCAAGCGCAAGATCCGCCTTGCTTTCGTGACACATAATCCCAATGTTCTGGTTGTATGCTCCCGACAGTGACCCATTGCGGTAAAAGACAATCGGTAAAAATCTGTTACACGGGCCGCCCGTTCGGCTCGCTATAATGCTCGGATAATAAGGTTTGGCGGGACCTTGCCTGCAAGGTTCAAACACAACTTGGCATTTCAGGAATCCTATGAAAAATATCAATCCAACCCAAACCCAGGCCTGGCAGGCACTGGAAGCCCACTTTGCAGCAAACAAAGAGACCCGACTCAAGGATCTGTTCGCGCAGGACCCGAAGCGCTTTGACAAGTTTTCCCTTACCTTCGGCGGCGACATCCTGGTTGATTACTCGAAGAACCTGATCACCGAAGAAACCCTCAAGTTGCTGGTTGATCTGGCCAAAGAGACCGATCTTCGCAGCGCGATCGATGCCATGTTCAATGGCGACAAGATCAACATGACCGAAGGCCGCTCGGTGCTGCACGTGGCCCTGCGCAACCGCTCCGACCGCCCCATCGAGTGCGACGGCAAGGATGTGATGCCGGAAGTGAATGCCGTACTGGCCAAGATGAAGGGCTTCTGCGAGAAGATCATCTCCGGCGAGTGGAAAGGCTACACCGGCAAGGCGATCCAGCACGTGGTCAACATCGGTATCGGTGGCTCTGATCTGGGCCCGGTGATGATCACCGAGGCACTGCGCCCCTACAAAAACCACCTGCAGATGCACTTCGTCTCCAACGTCGATGGCACCCACATCGCCGAGACCCTGAAGAAGATCGATCCGGAAACCACCCTGTTCCTGGTGGCCTCCAAGACCTTCACCACTCAGGAGACCATGACCAACGCCCTGACCGCCCGCGACTGGTTCATCAACATCGCCGGTGACAAGGCCCACGTTGCCAAGCACTTCGCTGCGCTCTCCACCAACGGCAAGGCCGTGGCCGAGTTCGGTATCGACACCAATAACATGTTCGAGTTCTGGGACTGGGTTGGCGGCCGCTACTCCTCCTGGTCTGCCATCGGCATGCCCATCGCCCTGTCTGTCGGTTTCGAGAACTTCGAAGCCCTGCTGCAAGGCGCCTTCGAAATGGATATGCACTTCGCCACTGCCTCCTATGAGCAGAACGTGCCGGTGCTGCTGGCGCTGATTGGCCTGTGGTACAACAACTTCTACGGTGCCGAGTCCGAAGCCATCCTGCCGTACGACCAGTACATGCACCGCTTCCCAGCCTACTTCCAGCAGGGCAACATGGAGTCCAATGGCAAGTACGTGGATCGCAACGGCAAGCCGGTTGACTACCAGACCGGCCCCATCATCTGGGGTGAGCCGGGCACCAATGGCCAGCACGCCTTCTACCAGCTGATCCACCAGGGCACCAAGCTGATCCCCTGTGACTTCCTGGCGCCGGCCATCAGCCACAACCCGATCGGTGACCATCACCCGAAACTGCTGGCCAACTTCTTCGCCCAGACCGAGGCGCTGGCCTTCGGCAAGAGCAAGGAAGAGGTTGAAGCCGAGTTCCTGGCGGCTGGCAAAACCCTGGAGCAGGTCAAGGATCTGGTGCCGTTCAAGGTGTTCGAAGGCAACCGCCCGACCAACTCCATCCTGTTCAAGAGCCTGACCCCGAAAACCCTGGGAGCCCTGATCGCCATGTACGAGCACAAGATCTTCGTACAGGGCGCAATCTGGAACATCTTCAGCTTCGACCAGTGGGGCGTGGAGCTGGGCAAACAGCTGGCCAACAAGATCCTGCCGGAGCTGGGCAACAACGAGGCTGTCACCAGCCACGACTGCTCCACCAACGGTCTGATCAACACCTGGAAAGCGTGGAAAGCCTGATTTATCGAGCCTTTCTGAATGCAAAAGCCCCGCTCGATGAGCGGGGCTTTTTTATGACTGTCAGGCTGATTGTTCTGGCTGGCCGAGCGGGTGTCCAGTCCGACCGGCGACGGGGATCGTCATCCCCGCCCCTTCATCATCCAGCCCGATGCAGGCTTAACCGCCAACGGCGATGCGTTTCATGTCTTTCATATAACCGCGCAGTACCTGACCGATTTTCTCGATCGGGTGGTTGCGAGTCGCTTCGTTGGCCGCCAGCAGCGCCAGGTTATCCACGCTCTGCCCTTCCGCCTTGCTGGCACCCAGATCGCCCGCTTTCAGGGTCGGCATGAAGTGCTCGCGCAGCAAGGGCACGGCGGCGTTGGCGAACAGGTAGTTGCCGTACTCGGCGGTGTCGGAGATGACCACGTTCATCTCGTACAGACGCTTGCGGGCAACTGTGTTGGCGATCAGCGGCAGCTCGTGCAGGGATTCGTAGTAGGCAGACTCCTCGTAGATACCGGAAGCCACCATGGTCTCGAACGCCAGCTCGACACCCGCCTTGACCATGGCCACCATCACCACGCCATTGTCGAAGTACTCCTGCTCGGCAATCTTGCCTGCAAACGCCGGGGCGTTTTCGAAGGCGGACTTGCCGGTCTCTTCGCGCCAGCCGAACAGCTTGGCATCGTCTTCGGCCCAGTCGGCCATCATGCCGCGGGAGAACTCACCGGCGATGATGTCGTCCATGTGCTTCTCGAACAGCGGGCGCATCAGGGTCTTGAGCTGCTCGGAGAGCTCGAAGGCGCGCAGCTTGGCCGGGTTGGACAAGCGGTCCATCATCAGGCTGATGCCACCCTGTTTCAGGGCTTCGGTGATGGTCTCCCAGCCGAACTGGATCAGCTTGCCGGCGTAGGCCGGGTCTGTGCCTTCGGCAACCAGCTTGTCGTAGCAGAGCAGGGAACCGGCCTGCAGCATGCCGCAGAGGATGGTCTGCTCGCCCATCAGGTCAGATTTCACTTCCGCTACGAAGGAGGACTCCAGCACGCCGGCACGGTCGCCACCGGTGGCAGAGGCCCACGCCTTGGCGATGGCCATGCCTTCGCCTTTCGGGTCATTTTCCGGGTGAACGGCGATCAGGGTCGGTACGCCGAAGCCGCGCTTGTACTCTTCACGCACTTCGGTACCCGGGCACTTGGGCGCAACCATCACGACTGTGATGTCGGAGCGGATCTGCTGACCCTCTTCCACCACGTTGAAGCCGTGGGAGTAACCCAGCGCGGCGCCCTGCTTCATCAGCGGCATCACTGTTTTCACCACGTCGGAGTGCTGCTTGTCCGGGGTCAGGTTCAGCACCAGATCGGCGGTCGGGATCAGCTCTTCATAGGTACCGACCGCGAAGCCGTTGTCGGTGGCTTTCTGCCAGGAGGCACGCTTCTCGGTGATGGCGGCCTTGCGCAGGGCGTAGGAGATATCCAGCCCGGAGTCACGCATGTTCAGACCCTGGTTCAGACCCTGGGCACCACAGCCCACAATCACCACCTTCTTGCCCTTCAGCACGTTGCAGCCGTCCGCGAACTCTTCGCGCTGCATGAAACGACACTTGCCCAATTGGGCCAACTGCTGACGCAGGTTCAAGGTGTTGAAATAGTTAGCCATGGTGATTGCTCCGTTCGATTGATTCCATGCCGGGTAGCGGCGTTGTCTGAACCACTATAGCGCGGGACACTTATTGCCTGAACTGATATATTCGAAACAGTACGTTGCAATAACTGAAACGCTCACCCTTCATAATTGCCTGCTGAATGTACCGCGAGATGGCAGAAACAAGCCGCCAACCGCTGGATATCGGGCACACAAGCCGCGCCAGGAGCTGAAAGATGGACCTTCGCAATCTCGAGCTGTTTCTCCACCTCGCCGACTCCCTTCATTTTGGCAAGAGCGCCGATGCAATGGCGGTCAGCCCCTCCACCCTGAGCCGCGCCATCCAGCGACTGGAGCAGGAGACCGGCTGCATCCTGTTCGAACGGGACAACCGCTCGGTACGGCTCACCCCCGCCGGCGAGAAGCTGCGCGAATTCGGCGGCGGCCTGTTGCAGGAGTGGCGTCAGCTCAAGCAGGAGCTCAAACGCAGCGATGAGCCGCTGCAAGGTCGTCTGCGGGTCTTCTGTTCGGTCACCGCCAGTTACTTTCTGTTGCCCGAGGTACTGGAGCGCTTTCGCCGCCGCTATCCCCAGCTGGAGATCAAGCTGGAGACCGGCGACCCGGCGCTGGCGGTGGACAAGATCCTGGCCGATGAGGCCGATCTCGCCATCGCCGCCCGCCCCGATGCCCTGCCCGCCAAGCTGGAGTTCGCCAGCCTGCAACTGGTGCCGCTGGTCTTTATCGCGCCGCGCAACGCGCCCCAGCTGAACCAGTGGTTCCGTCAGGGCGAACCGGACTGGGAGCAGCTGCCGGTCATCCTCTCCGAGCAGGGCTTGGCCCGCAAACGCAGCGATCAGTGGTTTCGCAACAAAGGGATAGCGCCCAACATCTATGCCGAAGTGGCGGGTAACGAGGGGATCGTCGCCATGGTGGCGCTCGGTTGTGGCGTGGGGTTGGTGCCGGCGGCGGTGATCGACCATAGCCCGCTCGGCGACAAGGTGCGGATCATCGACCTCAAGCCCGCCTTCAAGCCATTTGATGTGGGGATCGGGGTGCTCAAGAAGCGACTGGAGGAGCCGCTGATCCGCGCCTTCTGGGATACCGCACAGAATCAGAGCTCACTGCGCTGAGACGGGCTGGTAGATGAGCATCGGGTCGGCCAGCATCTTGCGACTCGACAACGGCAGATCGGGATTGTGCAGCTCGAGGCGCACCCGTTCATCCAGTTTCAGCCGCCGAATGGTGCTGCCAAATTCCTCTTCAAAGACCCGGTCAAAAGCGCCCGATTGCCGTGCCCGCTGCAGACCGAGCTCGATGCGCTGCGCCAGCTCCGGATATTTTGGCGAGACAAAGAAGAGCAGCGCCAGCGGATAGCGAAACACCAGACGGGGCTCGATGGCGAGATTCGGATGCTGCCTTAGCTCATCCTCGACCTCGATGACCGAGCGCAGGAAGCAGTCAAAACGCTTCTTACGCAGCATGTTGAAGAGCGCCTCATAAAGATTGCCAACCGTCACCTTGAGGCCGTTAGCCCGCAGCAACTGGGTGTCTGGCCAGGATCTGTGCTGACCGATGGAGAGCCCGGCGCGATGCCAGTCTGCCAACGACCCGATCGCGGCAAATCGCCCCTCATCCCCCTGCCGAACCAGACACACCCGCCAGCCCAGCAGCCCCTTGGCCAGCGGAATGTGTACTGCCAGCAGATCCCGCTCTCGCTCACCATCCGGGGCAAAGACACCGACCTGAACCAGCTCGCCACTACGCAGCTCTTTCACCGCCCGCCCCTGCTCCATCTGCGGACTGGAGACCAGCTGGTAGGGGCCATACTCGGGCACGGTGAGATCGAGAGAGAGCCGTAGCAACTGGGCGACGGCGGGATTGGGATGATCCAGCAGCAGATTCCAGGCACGGATAGGCTGCTCGGTTGCCGATACGCCAACCGCCCACAAAGCCATGCACCACCACCAGACTCTGATCATCCCGTGCACCATCCGTGCTTCATACTCCTCGCCATACTATAACGCCAGCCAGCGCCTCAACGGCGCTCTCTCTGAAAGATGTGTGAGCACTCTCGTGTCAAATCTCGTGTCAAAAGTGACAATAGGCAAACCCGGCAGGTCATCGCAGACTGGGCGTTCATCAACAAACGCCAAGGCGCAGGGAGGAGAGCCATGAAACAGCATCTGGTAGAGATCAAGGGTTCAACCCTGTTTGACGAGTATCTGCAGAGCATGGGCGTGCCCAGCACGGCACTGGACCGGGAGCAGGATATCTATCTGCAGGAACGCCACCTGGGCGCCATTCGCCGGGTGCAAGGCGAACTGCGCTTTTATCTACGTGCCAATGCCCTGAACAAACGGTGATCAGGATCCGGTCACAGAACCCGCAACAAAGGCGTATTAGACTGGTATCTTCCCCCTTTTGTCGGGAGTGCCCATGAAAGCAAGCGGTCTGGATCGGCTGTTCAAACCCCACTCAATCGCCGTGATCGGCGCCTCGACCGACCCGCTCAAGGCGGGTCATGTGATCGTACGCCACCTGCTGGCGGGCCAGTTCAAAGGGCCCATCCTCCCCGTCACCCCGCGCAACAAGTCCATCGCCGGCGTGCTGGCCTATCCCGATATTGCCAGCCTGCCGCTGACCCCGGATCTCGCCATCATCTGCACTCGGCGGGAGCGGGTCTTGCCATTGCTGGAGGCGCTCGGCCAAAAGGGTACGGGCGCGGCCATCATACTGGCCGCCGACTTTTCCACCGAGGAGCGGCTGGAGCTGAAACGGGTCTGCCAACAATATGGCATTCGACTGCTCGGCCCCAACAGCATGGGAATGCTGCTGCCCGGCCAGGGGATCAATGCCAGCTTTTCACCGATTGCCGCAAAGCCGGGGCAGGTCGCCTTTCTGTCGCAATCCGCCGCCGTCAGCACCACCATTCTGGATTGGGCCAAGCAGCATGAACTGGGCTTCTCCGCCTTCATCTCCCTTGGCGATCACTGCGACATCGACTTCGGCCAGCTGCTGGATCAGCTTTCCCGCGACAGCGTCACCCGCGCCATCTTGATCTACATGGACAAGCTGCACGACGCCCGCCACTTTCTCTCGGCGGCGCGGGCGGCCTCGCGCAACAAGCCAATCCTGGTGCTAAAAAGCGGGCGCCACGAACCGGCCCACGGCCTCGACAATGTCTATGACGCCGCCATCCGCCGCGCCGGTATGCTGCGGGTGCGGGATACCCACGAGCTGTTTGCCGCAGTGGAAACCCTGAGCCACTCCATGACCCTCAAGGGAGAGCGACTCGCCATCATCTCCAACGGCCGCGGGCTGGCCAATATGGCGGTGGATGTGTTGCTGGAGCGAGGCGGCAAGCTGGCTCGCCCGCCGCTCGATATCGGCAGCGATGCTACCATCACCACCTATCAGGAGGCGCTGGACAACGTGTTGCAGGAAGATGGCATCGACGCCATCCTGATCATCCACGCCCCCTCGCTCACGGCACCGAGCGCGCCGCTGGCCAGCCATCTTATTGCCCATCTGAAACAGCACCCCAGAGCGCGCCGTTTCAACATCCTCACCAACTGGGCGGGTGAATACTCGGCGCAGGAGGGACGCAAACTCTTTACCGAAGCGGGCTTCCCGACCTACCGCACACCGGAAAGCGCCATGGCCGCCTTCATGCACATGGTGGAATACCGCCGCAACCAGAAGCAGTTGATGGAGACACCGGCGTCACTACATGGCAACCAGCTCAATGTCGAGCTGTGCCAGCAGCTGATCCGCCAAGCGCAGGAGCGCAAACAGCTAAGATTGGATATTCATCTGGTGCACCCAATTTTACAAGCCGCCGGTCTCTCGACCCTGCCAACCTGGATCGTCACCGACGCCATCGAGGCGACCCTGACCGCCGAGCAGATCGGCTATCCGGTAGCGGTAAAACTGCGCTCGCCCGATATCCTGCACAAGTCTGCCGTACACGGGGTGGTGCTCAATCTGCGCACCTCGACCGAAGTGGCGCAAGCTGCAGATGCCATTCTGGACAGGGTCAAACAGCATGATCCGAGCGCCCGTATCGAAGGGCTGCTGGTACAGCGCATGGCTCGCCGTAGCGGCGGCCTCGAACTGCGGGTACGTATCCAGCAAGACGCCATCTTTGGCCCCGTCATTCTGTTGGGTGAATCTGGTGCGGAACCGCAGGAGATGGTCGCGGCGCTACCCCCGCTCAATCAGGCGCTGGCCCGTTACCAGATCATCGGGGCACTCAAGAGTCGCAAGATCCGTGAGCAGGCCACACCGGAGCGACTGGATATCGATGCCCTTGGTCAAGTGCTCTGCCAACTATCCGAACTATTACTCGCCTTTCCTGAGATTCAGGAACTGGACCTGCACCCGCTGCAAGCGTGCGGTGCCGAAATGGTGGTGCTGGATGCCAGCCTCATGCTGGCTGACCCCACCATCCCGACCAGCAACCGACTGGCGATCCGTCCCTATCCTACCGAACTGGAGGAGGGTGCCTGGCTTAAAGATCAGCGCCATATCCTGCTGCGCCCGATCCGGCCGGAAGATGAGCCGGCCCACAAACAGTTCGTGCTGCAGGTTTCCGATGAGGACAGGTACAAACGCTTCTTCGCCGATGTAGGCGAACTGGGCCATGAAGAGCTGGCTCGCATGACCCAGATCGATTACGACCGGGAGATGGCCTTCGTAGCGGTGGGGCAAGATGGCGAGCTGCAGGATCAAATCCTCGGCGTGGTACGCGCTATCTCGACCCCGGACCTCAGCGATGCCGAGTTTGCCATTCTGGTGCGATCTGACCTGAAAGGGGTGGGTCTCGGCAAATTGATGATGGAGAAGATCATCCGCTACGCCAAAGAGCAAGGGATTGGCCAGCTATCCGGCATGACCATGCCCAGCAATCGCGGCATGGTCAACCTCGCCAAACGGCTTGGCTTCAAGATCGATGTCCAGATGGAAGAGGGGGTGGTCAATATGGAACTTCCCTGCAGGCGGCAGAAGGCTGATTTAGCCGCCTGTAAACTCGCTCAAATGGCTGATAAGGCTCGGATATAGCCAAAAAATGGTGGAAATAACCGGCTATCTGGCACTCTCTTGACAGGTAAAAACCAAACGTTGACGGTTTAACATGCTAAAAACACCAAAGCCCTGTCGAGAGACTGGGCTTTGTGTTGGTTCCTGTGTGCAAATCTGGAGGTCAATGGGCAAAAACGCCCATAGCAAAAAGGCCTTCCCATCAGGGAAGGCCTTCAAATTAGTGGCGGAGCGGACGGGACTCGAACCCGCGACCCCCGGCGTGACAGGCCGGTATTCTAACCGACTGAACTACCGCTCCGCATTCGGTTAGCTTGCGCTAAATTGTCTGCCGCTTTTTCTGAGGTGTCATCCTCGCAGCCAGTAACGTGATTCTTCACATCACCGTTT
>NZ_LYSQ01000035.1:0-40747 GCF_001728955.1 Aeromonas sp. DNP9
ATAAAAAACGGCGACCATCTGGTCGCCGTTTTCTTTATTCAGCCAGTGCGCGCGGCACCGCCAACTTGCTCAATCAGGGATTGAGGCGGGTCGGCATACCGGTACGCTGTTCCAGCACCTGCTTGACCACGTTGGAGTCAGACTCGGCGTGAGCGATGAAGCGGGTGATAGCCGGTGTCATCGGGAGCGGCACGGAGGCGGTGGAGTTGAACTCCTCCTCGGTGCGCGACAGCGGCTCGTGTACTTCCATGTAGCGACCGCCATCCGGCTCGACCGTGGTCTTGACCGGCTGGTTGACGAACTGGACGCGGGTGCCGACCGGCACGTTGTCGAACAGATACTTGATGTCGTCAGCGCGCAGACGGACGCAACCGCTGCTCACCCGCAGACCGATACCGAAGGTGGCGTTGGTGCCGTGGATGGCATAGAGGTTGCCGATGTAAAGGGCGTGCAGACCCATGGGGTTATCCGGACCGGCTGGCCAGACTGCCGGCAGAGTCTTGCCCTGGGCGGCATAGCGACGACGGATGTTCTCGGTCGGGGTCCAGGTCGGGTTGGCGCGCTTGCGCTCTACCTTGGTGATCCAGTTCTCCGGGGTGTTTACCCCCAGCTGACCGATGCCGATGGGCAGTACTTCCACCACGTTCTTCCCTTTCGGGTAGTAGTAGAGACGCATCTCGGCAACGTTGATGACGATCCCTTCGCGGGGCGCGTTGGGCAGGATCAGCTGATGAGGGATGATCAGAGTGCTACCCGCCTTCGGCAGATAGGGATCAACGCCCGGGTTGGCTTCCATGATGTTGGTCAGACCCAGCTGGAAGTCAGCAGCGATCTGCTCCAGCGGACGGTTGTCCGCAGGCACCACGTATTCCTGGTTTTCACCGATCAGGCGACTGTTGGCCGCAGGCAGACGGTACTCGACGGCGGCAGCCTGCTGGCTGACCAGCGCAAATGTGCATAAAAGGGCCGAAGCGGCAGTGCGAAGGGGATTCATAAAATTCCTGTGTGGTTTCCTGTACCAAATGGGCCGGGGGCCGTCTCATCCTCGGTCTGCCGGTGGCGGGTCAACCTGCCCCACGACGCCAATAACCGAGCGCGCATTCTTTCCTGAGTCGGCCAAAATTTCAACTTCCATATGTTGCTTTTCTTGTTAAAAGTAGCCGTTTTCGATGTGACGCTTATCAACAGGGCAAAAGCCCACCTGGCAAGTCGCAGCAAAGAGAAAGATCAATGGCACTGCCCGCCTGTCAGCGGGCCACCCGAGCCCCCGTCAACCACAATGCTGCGCCACCTTGTGTCACGGTTGCAGCCCTAGCTAAAACGTTTGTCACATCCGGGGAGATAAGCCAATGTCGACGGAGGCTCTGTATTGGCATGAAGAGGGATAAAACCGTGCATCGGCCACCAGCCGGTGCCGGTTTCAGCTATAAAAAAACCGCTCCGAAGAGCGGTTAATGGAGCCACCAGGCAACCATAAAAGGGACTACAGGTAGTTGTCATTGGAATTACTGGACGGCTGCCTCTCCGGTGCCATTCTGCTCTTTGAGGAAGCTGATCCACGGAGATGCCCGACCGCTGACGTTGCCATTCTGAGCCGCCTGGGTGAAGGCGTTGAGGGCCTCCTTCGGCTTTTGTTGCTCAAAATAGGCGACCCCGGTCAGGAACTTGAGATCCGCACGCTGTTCACCATTGGCATTGGCTGCCGGTTTGGCGGCCAGCGCCACCAGATCCTGATAGCGTTTGCTCTGGATCATCATGCGCGCCATTTTCAGCTGCAGATCTGCGCTCGGGGCCAGCTGGTAGGATTTGGCCAGGGTGTCGATGGCCGGATCCAGCTCCTTGGCCTGATGCCAGTAGTTGGCCAGGGTCTTGTAGTTGCCGGCGCTCTGCTCAATCACCCCGTCCTTCATCCCCTTCTCCATCACCCGTGCGGCGCGATGGGGAATGCCGGTGAAGGCGAGGTAGTTGGCGAGGCGCTGCAGCTCGGCGGCCTCGGTCAACATGCCGAGGTTGTAGGCCGACTCCAGCGCCGCCAGCGCCTTGGCATCGTTGCCTGCCTGCATATGCATGGCCGACAGCTGGGTCCAGTACTTCTTCTTCTCCGGGAACATGTTGACCAGAGAGGTCAGCACCTCGGTCGCCGGTTTGTACTGTTTCAGCTCGTAGTGAGCGCCCATCTTCAGCAGATACCAGGACTCCGGCGCTTTACCTGCCGACAGCTTGATCGCCTGATCCACCGCCGGGATCGCGTCACGGTACTGCTTGAGCTGCACGTGGGCGTTGGCCAGCGTGATATAGGCATGGGAGTTGGGCTTGTCATCCTTGCCCTGGTTGGCAAACCACTCCTTCATGGTCTTGATCGACCCCTGATAATTACCCTCCGCCATATAGAGCTGGGCCAGGTTGTAGCGCACCTGCTGGGCCACCGGTGGCGGCAAGCCGCCTGTCGCGATGGCATCGGCAAAGTACTTGGTCGCCTGACCGTATTTCTCCTGCTGGGCGGCTACGAAACCGAGGGTCTGCAATATGACCCCCTTGTCGTAGACCCGCTCGCCCGCGCCGGAAAGCGCATCTTGCAGCTTGGCATTGGCCTCACCGTATTTCTTCTCGGTGATCAGCTCCTGCGCCTTGTTGACCGCCCGATAGGCCCGATCCGACAGGGCCGGCTGCTCGGCGGCCCAACTGGCGGTGCTGAGCAGCACCGCCATAGCGACCGGGGCGAGGATCATCTTGTGTAACTTGTTCATCGCCACCTTCCTTAGTTGACCGCAAACTCGATCTCTTGCTGCATCCGGCTCGCCTGCGGCTTGCCATCCACCATGGCCGGTTTGAACGTCCACTTGGCGATGGTTTTGCGCGCCTCTTTGCCGAGGTCATAGCTGCGCGGCTCTTCCTTGACGATCCGCACGTTGCTGACGGTGCCGCGCTCGGTGACGGTGAACTCCACCAGCACCTTGCCGGAAGCCAGCCCCGCCAGTGCCGCCTTGCGGGGCATCATGGGCTCGAAGGTTGCCAGCGGAATAGCGCCGTTGTTGCCACCGACGCCACCACCACCGCCGCCGGTGCTGTAGGCACCCAGCGCGTTACCACCACCGATGTTGACCGGGATGTCGAGCTTGGGCATGTCCATCGGCGCGCTCTCCATCTTCGGCCGATCCGTGCTGGCCACTTCCATCTCGGGAGGCGGTGGCGGACGCTTGGGCGGCGGCGGTTTGGGCAGCTCCCGCTGTTTCTCTTGCAGGGTCTCCTGGGGCTTGAGGCGGATGAAATCGGTCATGGTGACGTCATCCTTCTCCACCAGCTCCCGGTGATCCGGTGTGATCAGCTTGTTCATTCCCAGAAACAGAAAGAACACCACCACACAGGAGACCGCCAACGATATCAGGTATCTCATAGGTCTCTCTCCGGCATCAGCTGCTCTTGTCTGCCGCGATGGAGATGTTCTGGACACCGGCCATGCGGATCTGATCCATGACCTGCACCACCAGACCGGAACGGGATTCGTTATCGGCCTGGATCACCACGGCACTCTCCGGGTTCTCGGCCCGCAGCCGCTCGATGTTGGCGCGCACCGCCCCCACCTCGACCACCCGCTTGTCGACCCAGACCTGACCGTTTTCGCGCACCGCGACCATGATATTGCCCTTCTTCACCGTCTCGGCCGTGCTGGCACTGGGACGGTTGATCTCGACACCGGACTCCTTGACGAAGGAGGTGGTGACGATGAAGAAGATCAGCATGATGAACACTATGTCCAGCATGGGGGTCAAATCGATAGCCGCCTCGTCAGCACCGCTGTCGCTGTAACGTTTTCTCATAGCAGAAACTCCTTGCTTGTTCTGTGCCCCCGGCAGGCCATGCCTCGCCGGGGGTATGCATCCTGCATCAACCGTGTTTCAGGTTGTCTTCCAGCTTTTGCACCGCCAGTTTGGCCTTGTGATCGAGCTGGTTGACAAAAAACAGGCCGGAAAGGGCGGCGATCATGCCCGCCATGGTCGGTACCGTTGCCTTGGAGATCCCCGATGCCATCGCCCGCGGCGAACCGGTGCCGGTGATGGCCAGGGTGTCAAACACCTGCACCATCCCCACCACGGTCCCGAGCAACCCCATCAACGGGCAAAGAGCGATCAGCACCTTGATGACCGGCATCCCCTTGTCCACCGCCATGGCGACCCGTGAGACCAGCTCGCGCCGGATCTGCTTGGCAGACCAGGAGAGATGATCGGTACGGGCCAGCCAGGTCGCCTTGGTCTGCTTCACCTGCTTGGGGTAGACCGCCATGAAGTAGAACCAGCGCTCCAGCAACAGGGCCCACATCATCAGGGTCAGGAAGAACAGGGCGACCAGTACATCGCCCCCCAATCCCAAAAACCGGCGGACCGACTCGACTTCTTCAATCAACCAGAACCACATGGGTGACTCCTTACGCTGCGGCTTTGGAGGCGTGCAGACGTTCCTGATAACGGGCGACGAAACCGGCGCTCTGCTCTTCCAGCACCTGGATCAGACGACGGCTCTGGGTCTGCACAATGGTGTAGAGGAACAGCATGGGCACCGCGACGACCAGACCCTGCATGGTGGTCACCAGCGCCTCGGAGATACCGCCTGCCATCAGCTTGGGATCGCCGGTACCGAACAGGGTGATGGCCTGGAAGGTGGCAATCATCCCCACAACGGTACCGAGCAGGCCCAGCAGCGGCGCGACGGAGGCGATCAGCTTGATGATGCTGATGCCCTTCTCGAACTTGGGCACGTTGCGCAGGATGATCTCATCGAGCTTGGACTCCAGATCCTCGATGTTGTCACCGCGATGGCTCTGGTAGGCCCCCAGCATGTCACCAATGGGGTTGCCCTTGATGATCTGATCGGATTTCAGCTGCTTGCGCATGGACGAGCCGATCAGCGACAGGCGGATACCGCAGAAGATGGCCAGCAGGGTACCGATGACCCCCAATGCCAGGATCACATAACCCACGGAACCACCCTGATCGATACGCTCCTTGAGGGTCGGTGACTGCACCAGCAGGGAGAGGATCACGCCGCGAGACGGGTCGATAAAGATGGGCTTGACCCCGTCACCGCCCTGTTCAAACTCGGCGATGGGAGCCAGCACGCTCTTCTCCGGTTGACGGGAGAGCTGCTCGAACTTGCCGGTCTCCGGCACGAAGGTGAGGTACTTGCCTTCGGAAACAGTGTTGAACTCGCCGATCTGGGTGACGGTCTTCTCGGCCTGGTTGCCTTCGCCGTAAACCACGGTCGCCGGGATCTGGCTCACCTTGCCACCGTCCACCATGCGGCTGAGGGTGGTGGTCCAGAACGCTTCCAGATCGTCGCTGGAGGGGAGCTCTTTACTCTCGGCCAGACGGGTCAACAGGGCGGATTGCTCCGGATGCTCGACCCGACGAGCGGAGGCGTTGAAGATCCCCTTGAACTCACCGGCGAACTGACGCAGCACACCAAACATCTCGCCCATGTTGCCAGAACGCTGGCGCAGGGTTTCGGTCAGCTCGGTCAGCTGCTTGTCGTTGGCATCGAATGTCGCCTTGAGCTGCTCGCCCTTGGCGGTTTCGGCTGCCAGCTCGGCCTTGGCCTTGGCCAGCAGCGCCCCCTGCTCGTTCTTGTCAGCCAGGAAGCGGGCTTCCCGCTCCTTGTTGAGTTGGGATTCGCTCAGGCTGGAGGCCTTGACCTGGTTCAGCAGCGCATTGAGATCCACCGGTTTTTCGGCGGCGGTCACCGGCAGGGTGACCAGGGTTGCTCCCGCAATCAGGGAGGCAATAGCAAGTTTGATTCCTTTCATGATGCTTTCTCCGCAGTTTGAACCGGCAGCTTGATCAGCGCGGGAGGCGCCTGCTTCTTGGCGATGCGAAGGCCCTGTTCAACCGCACTGCGATACTCCTGGGGCAACTCTTCCCACTGGCGGGTCTGCTTGTTCCACATGCCGGTCTCCTGACCATCCGGGGACTGGTAAAGCAGTGCGATACGGCCAACGCGCAGGAACTCGTAGGTCTTCTCGCTGCCATCCTTGTCCAGGCTCGCCTTGTAGGCCTCGATGGTGCGGCTGAAGCCCTCCTCGATCTGGTAGGCTTCCAGGATCTTGCGGTACTTCTCGGAGATGGTGACATCGGCCCGGTTCATCAGGTCGGTCAGGGCCGCCACGCGGTCCTCGCGCTCGACCTTCTGGAACGGCAGATCCAGTGACACAAACTGCTCGAGGGAGTCGATCATCTTGAGCATCAGCGGCACCACTTCGGTGCTGGTCTGGTCGATCTGGGCGATCTGCTTTTGCATCGACGCCAGCTCGGCACTCTGGGACTCGACCATCTTGCTCACCTGCTCGTTGTAGGTGCGCAGACTGTCGACCTGACGCAGGGCGGCCTTGTACTGGGCCAATGCGGATTCGGCAGATTCGGCATAGCTGTCGATCTTCTGCTGGGAAACTTTGGATGCGTTGTCGGTGGCGGCTTGAGCGTCCACGGCCTGACCGGCAGTGGCGGCACTCAGATTGAAGCTGGTCAACAAGGCGGCCGAAACCAGGCTGCCAAGGAGCGCTTTCTTCATTGTAATGGTCCTTGTCTTCATAGGATTACCCTATCTCCGTAACTTCCTTGGACGTTGGGCACAGCCGGCCCGACCGGGCCGGCTGAGGTTGTATATCAACAGGGTTGATTAGAACTTCTGGGTGTAGTCGATGTAGTAGACGCGACCGTCGATGCCGTAGAGGTATTCATCGTAAGTGAAACCATCGTTGGACAGGGAAGGCCCGCGGTTGAACATGTTCTTCACGCCGGTCTGGATCTTGGCATTCCAGCTGGTATCGACCGCGACGTTCAGGTTCCAGATGGTGTTGGAAGCAATATGGCCCTCTTCCTTGTCATCCACATAGTCCTGGCTCTGGGAGTCGATATAGTTGGTGCTCAGGTAGGTATCCAGATTCCACAGCTGCGGGAAGTTGGCACCGATCCCGGAGTTGAAGCGGAAGTCGGGTTTGCCATTCCAGCCCTTCTTGTCGACCATTGGGCCACCAGCAAACAGACCTTCCTCATATTTCAGGATGTAGCTGCTGCCAAAGTCGTAACGCAGGGTGAAGGAGTTGAAGTCGTACTTGTAGTCCGCCTTGAAGTCGATACCACTGGTCTTGAGCTGCCCCAGGTTGACCATGCCGGCATAGACCTTCTCGACATCGCCGTTGGCATCACGGATGACGTTCGGGTTGCTGCCGGTATTGAGCTCCTGATAGAACTGGGTCTGGGTGGTAGCCAGCTGGATCACGTCATCAATCTTGATGTAGTAGTAATCGAGCGACAGGTTCAGGTTGTCCAGGGGGTTGTAAGCAGCACCGATGGTAAAGGTGTCAGCCGTCTCTTCCTTCAGGTTCTTGTTGGATTGACGTGTTGTCTCGTACTGCGCTTCGGAACAGTTGGCAATGCCATTGGCCTGGCAGTAAACATAGTCCTTGGCAAAGTCCGCTGACTGGGCATCCGCCGCATAGAGATCGTTCAGACCCGGCGCACGGAAAGACTGGGACCAGGAGGTACGGAACATCAGCTGGTCGAGCGGTTGATAACGCAGACTCGCTTTGGGCGAGAAGGCGCTGCCAAAATCGCTGTACTTGTCATAACGACCCGCCAGGTTCAGCTCGATCTGCTCGGTGATGGGGATCAGACTCTCGATATAGGTGGCGAACACATCGCGCACACCACCACCGGAGTTACCGGATGAACCCAGTACGTTACCCGCTTCGGACTGGCTGTCATAGGTATCGGAGTAAACCCAATCGTTATACTCGGCCCCAAGATACCAGCTGACCGGGCCAGCGGGCAGTTCGCCCATATCCCAACCTACACCGCCGTACCACTGGAAGAAGTCCATCTTGGAATTGCGGCTGGTGGTATAGGAGAGATCCTTGGTCGCCGCATCAGAGAAGCTGCCATTAACAAACTTGCCGGTATTGACCTGAGTTTCCACAGCGGGAGCCAGCACATACCCATTACCAGTACTCTGGTTATCTGTTTTGGAATACATGTAACCGGCATTCCATTCCACATCGCCTACCGCTTCGGTCGGCACCACCCCTTCAAAACCCAAGTTCAGGGTACCGGTCAAGTCAGTCACATCGTTGTCACGGGGGCCGACGTTGTTAAAGCGGTAGTACACGGTCGCGGCCTTGGCGGTGCTGAAGTTGTTGGCAGACAGAACTGCTGCGCTTTCAGGGGTGGAACCATCCACGGTAAAGGCACCGGCAGCTGGCGCGAAGCGGCCAAAACTGGTGACGCGGGAACCAATCATCTGTGGCACGAAATCCACATTGTCGTTGATATGGTAGCGCCCGTTGAGATAAACGGTATCGCGGGTACGAGAGGCAGTCTTGGCAGCGACCTGGGCAAAGTCGAAGCGGCAAGCCGTGCCCTTGGTGACGAAACCGGTGCCGGTACCTTCACAGTCAACTCCCTTCAGGGTACGGGTAACCGTCTTGCCGGTAGTGGCATCCACTCCCTTGATATTGCGGCCATAGAGACTCGGAGCAGTTGCCCCCTCTTTCGCCAGATAGTCGCGATCCTTGTAATAGATCTCGTCTTTCACATCGTGCTCGTAGACCATCATCAGGGAGCCTTTCTCACCCGAGATGCCGCTAACGATGGAACCACTCTGCTCGTCACCACCCTCTTCGGTCGGTGAACCAATACGTCCCTGGAAAGTCAGCCCTTCGAAACCCTCTTTGAGGATCACGTTGATAACGCCGCCGATGGCATCAGAGCCATACAGGGCGGAGCCACCGTCCAGGTTCACTTCCACCCGCTCAACCGCCGCCATGGGGATGGTGTTGAGGTTGATGGCAGTGCCGCCCATGGAGGGAGAACCGGCGATACGCTTGCCATTAAGCAGCACCAGCGTGCGATCTTCACCAAGACCACGCAGCCCTACTGTGGCTTGTGATTGGGCGGAACTACCGGAGGATGGGGAGAAACCACCAAAGGAGTTATAGGAGGCCTGTTTCAGATAATCGGCCACAGTCTGCTGACCAGACTGTTCAATTTGGGCTTTGCTGACAGAGACAACCGGAGTCGCCCCCTCAACATCAACACGGGAGATACGGGAGCCAGTGACTTTGATTTTCTGCAGTTTTTCGACGTTCTGCCCTTCTTCGGCAGATACGGATGGGGCCGCCGCAAGGCTCGCCAAGGCGAACGCAATCGCAGCAGAGATTCTGCTCTTCCTAAGCATCGCTTATATCCTTCCTGGTTGTTTATTGTTTGCTTCCTGATACCGCCCTCTTTGGAGCGATGTGTAAGGCTTATCAATCTTTGACTAGCGACGTCAATGGAGCAGGGGTGTGGCGAGGTCAGGCGTAGAATAAGCGGAGTGTATTAATTTTGACCGGCATAATTAGTGAATAATTCTACCAAAAACAACCAACGCAATGTAAAAACATTGTTAAATGGCATAAATGGCGCTGAATTAAAATTTGATGAACTTATTAGTTAACGTGCTGTCCGTTTATATCTTATTTTGATTTATCGGCATTAATAAGAATAAAACACTAACTTCATGAGGGTTGCACCTGACCGTTCTCATGGGGATAACAGATAAAATTGTCGAGATGACATCGTTTTCCTTCAATTTCACCAACCAAACAAAAGCGTTATAAATCAATAAGTTAAAAACAAATAAAGCTCAAATAAACAGCTGTTTATATTTTTTAAAATAATGTTGAGCAGTAGCGTTTTGTTTTGATTTTCACTTTTCAGATAAAAAACGTCATTTTTCGGTGCTTTTGGTCTCTGCGGGTCATTTGTCCCAGTTTTCCATTTCCTTGTACTTGATTTTTGTTGCAGAGCTTTTACAGTGGCCAAGCGGATTGTCTGCTGTTTGGCAACCAATCCAGCGCGTAATGCCAGGAAGGACAGGCTCGTCACCGGATTTGACTGGCCGCAAAAAAGAACAACAAGGACGAGGTTCCACCATGCTGTCGTATTTCCTACGCCGGATGCTTTTGATCATCCCGACGTTTCTCGGTATCACCCTGCTCGTCTTCACCATCACCCGTTTCGTGCCGGGCGGACCGGTCGAACGCATGCTGCTGCAAGCCCAGGTTTCCCAGAATGAATCTGGCCGCTCCAGTGGCAGCAAGGGGGCGCAGGCCCTCTCCGATGAGCAGATCGAGGAGCTCAAGGCCTTCTATGGCCTCGACAAGCCCATGCTGGTCGCCTACTGGGAGTGGTTGCAGAAGCTGGCGGTGCTCGATCTGGGCGAATCGACCCGCTACTACGAACCGGTGTGGGATCTCATCAAGGAGCGGCTCCCCGTTACCGCCTTCTTCGGGCTGGCAACCTTTCTGCTGAGCTATGCGGTCTCCATTCCGCTGGGGGTGGCGAAGGCGCTCAGGCACAACAGCCGCTTCGACTCGTTGAGCTCCATGCTTATCTACATGGCCTATGCCCTGCCCGCCTATGTGGTGGGGATCTTCCTCATCACTGTCTTCGCCTTCCATCTGGAGTGGCTGCCGATGGGCGGTTTTCCGGGGGATGATTTTGAGTACATGGAGAGCAGCTGGGATCAGATCCGCACTGTCTTTGCCCACGCCCTGCTGCCGCTTATCGCCTACGCCATCGGCGATTTCGCCATCCTCACCATGACTATGAAAAACAGCCTGATGGAGAACCTGTCGGCCGATTATGTGCGAACTGCGGTGGCCAAGGGGTTGCCGTTTCGCAAGGCGGTCACCGACCACGCGATGCGCAACAGCCTGATCCCCATCGCCAGTCACCTGGGGTCTGTGCTCACCGTTTTCTTTGGCGGCTCCTTCCTCATCGAGACCATCTTCAACATCGACGGCATCGGCCTGCTCGGTTACGAGGCGATCGTCGAGCGGGATTACCCCACCGTCATGGGCATTCTGGCCATCACCTCCATGCTGATGCTGATTGGCAATATCGTCTCCGATATCTGTGTTGCCCTCGTTGATCCCCGCGTGCGGTTTGGAGACTGACCATGAAGATCAATCCGGTTACCTTGAAAAAACTCAAGCGCTTCAAGTCGATCAAGCGCGGTTACTACTCCTTCATCATCTTCACCACCCTGGTGCTGCTCTCCCTGCTGGCGGAGCTGCTGGTCAACAGCCGGGCACTGATAGTGAGCTATCAGGGCCAGTTGCACTTCCCCACCTATGGCGATGTGATCCCCGGTCAGCAGTTCGGGCTCGATTACGAATACGAGACCAACTACCGCCAGCTCAAGGCCAAATTTGCCGCAGAGGGCCAGGGCGACTGGGTACTGCTGCCGCCGGTACCCTGGAACCCCTACGAGCAGGATTTCAAGGAGGATGCCTACCCACCCTACGCCCCCAGCGCGGCTGAGCGCCACTTCCTCGGCACCGACACCAGCGGCCGCGACGTGCTGGCGCGACTGGTTTACGGCTTTCGCATCGCCATCGGCTTTGCCTTTATCGCGCTGGCGGCCAGTTACGCCATCGGAGTCACCATCGGCTGTCTGATGGGCTTTCTCGGCGGCCGCTTCGACCTCATCCTGCAACGCTTTATCGAGATCTGGTCCCAGGTGCCGTTTCTCTACGTCATCATGATCCTGGTGTCGCTGGCCAAGCCCAACTTCGGCCTGTTTGTCGCCATCAACGTCCTGTTCGGCTGGATGGGGATCACCTGGTATATGCGCACCCTCACCTACAAGGAGCGGGCGCGGGACTATGTGATGGCGGCGCGGGCACAAGGGGCGACCACCGGGCGGATCATCTTCAACCACATCCTGCCCAACACCCTGATGATGATCGTCACCCTGGCGCCATTCGCCGTGGTGGGCAATATCTCCACCCTGACGGCGCTCGACTATCTTGGCTTCGGGCTGGCACCGCCGACCCCGAGCTGGGGAGAGCTGCTCTCCCAGGGCATCAACAATCTGGATGCCATCTGGATCGTCAGCTCGGTGGTGGCCGCGGTGAGTCTGGTGCTGATCATGGTCTCCTTTATCGGTGAGGCGATCCGCGAGGCGTTCGACCCGCGCAAATTTACCCGTTACCAATAAGCCTGCCGATGCCAACGCATCGAGGCGCCGGGTAACGAACAGTGATTAATGAAGGACGGGCCGCCACCATCGGCGGTCCCGGGAGCAAGGGATAATCCCGTTATCAATCAAGACCCCCAGTGCAGGGGCCAGACCTGGAAGTCAAACATGAAAAATAAAATCAAATGGATAGGTGCTCTCTTTGTGCTGGTAAACGGATCCTGGGTCTGGGCGGCCAGCCTGCCCGCGGATCTCAAATGGGAGACCAACGACACGGATCCTGTGTTCGCCTCCCCCAAAGCGCTGTCGGGCGGCAACCTCAATATGTTTGTGGAGAGCTTTCCGCTGACGTTCCGCACCGTAGGGCCAGATTCCAACGGATCGTTCCGCTCCTTTATTCTCGATAACCAGTTGCGGCTCATCAGCTTCCACCCCAATACCGGCAACCCCATCCCCTCGCTCGCGACCCACTGGGCCATCGCGCCAGACAGCCAGACCGTCTACTTCAAGCTGGATCCGCGAGCCAAATGGTCGGATGGCAAGCCGGTCAATGCTGACGACTACACCTTCGGCTACGAGATGATGCGCTCAAAAGAAATCCGCGCCCCTTGGTTCAACAACTACTACACCACCGAAGTGGTCGCGGTAGAGAAGATCGACGACCACACCATTATGGTCAAAGCGGGTAACCGCAAGGCCAAGCTGGACCTGCTCAACACCACCGAGTTGTGGCCCCAGCCCAAGCACTATTACAAGCTGACCCCCAACTGGGTGAAGCAGTACAACTGGGCCGTAGTGCCCACCACAGGTCCCTACGTGATCAGCGACGTCAAGAAGGGCAAGTCGGTTACCTTCAGCAAGCAGAAGGATTGGTGGGCACAGAACTATCGCTACAACCAGCACAGATTCAATATCGATACCATCAAGGTGCAAGTGATCCGCGATCACAACATCGCCTTCCGCCACTTCCTGAAAGGGGAGATCGATACCTTCGAGATGATCCTGCCCAACTGGTGGCATGAAAAAGCGGTCACCCCGGAGTACAAAAAAGGCTACGTGCAGAAGGTAATGGCCATGACCGACACCAAACAGGGGGCGCAGGGACTGCACCTCAATGTGGCCAACCCCAAGCTGGCGGACGTGAACGTGCGCCTCGGCATCCAGCACGCCTTCAACATCGACAAGATGATCGAGACCGTGCTGCGCGGCGACTATGACAGAGCCACCACCTTCGACTCGGGCTTTGGCGAGTTCACTGACATCACGCTGCCACAGCGGGCTTATGACATCGGCAAGGCGCGGGAGTACTTTGCCAAGGGCGGCTACGACAAGCCGGGGCCGGACGGCATCCTGCAAAATGAGAAGGGAGAGCGGCTGACGCTGGCACTCACCTACACCAGTCAGGAGCACTCCAAGCGACTGACCGTGCTGAAGGAAGAGGCCAAGAAGGCGGGTCTGGATCTGGAGCTCAATCTGGTGGATGGCGCCACCGGCTTCAAATCGATGCTGGAGAAGAAACACGAGGCGGCCTGGATGGGCTGGGCTGGCGGCGGTCTCTATCCGCAATATTGGGAGTTTTTCCACTCCGCCAACGCCAACAAACCGCAGACCAACAACCTGTTCAACGTGGCTGACAAGGAGCTGGACACGCTGATCGATGCCTACAACGTCGAATTCGACATGGCCAAACGGGCCAAGCTCTCCCAGCAGATCCAGCAGCGCATCTATGATCTCGCCATCTTCGTGCCTGGGGTGCAGCTCAACTATGTGCGGGCCAGCAGCTGGCGTTATGTGATGCTGCCGGAAGTGCCTGCCACCAAGAACACGCCGGATCTGCTCTACTGGCCGATGGACGGTTATCCTCACAGTAGCGGCGGTCTGCTCTGGCTCGATCCCAAGGTGAAGGAAGAGACCCACAACGCCAAGGAGGCAGGGGAGGCGCTGGCGCCCATCAACCTGCTCGACAAGACCTATGCACGTCATTGATATTCAGGCCATTGCGAAGGGAGCAGCTGTTATGCCCAACACCCAGGCCCCCATTCTTGACGTACCGGATAACGGGGGGGAGTTCGCCGCTGATAACGGCCAGCACCCAGCCCCAATCCTCGAAGTACGCGATCTTGAGGTGGAGTTCGCCGTCGATGACGGCAAGATCAAGGTGCTCGACGGGGTCAGCTTCAAGGTGGCCCCGGGTCAGACGCTGGGGATCGTCGGCGAGTCCGGCTGTGGCAAGAGCGTTACCTCGCTCGCCATCATGGGGCTCTTGCCCAAGCCCCATGGTCAGGTAGTCGCCGGTTCCATCCGCTTTCAGGGGGAGGAGCTGCTGTCACTTGCGCCGGATCAGATGTACAAGGTGCGCGGCAACCGCATCTCGATGATCTTTCAGGAGCCGATGACGGCCCTCAACCCGGTGCAGACGGTGGGGGAGCAACTGATGGAGGTGTTTCGCCTCCATCGCCCCGAGTATGACAAGGCCCAGCGCAAAGCCGCGGCCATCGCCATGCTGCAGAAGGTGGGGATCCCGGAACCGGCCCAGCGCTTTGCGGTCTATCCCCACAACCTCTCCGGCGGTATGCGCCAGCGGGTGATGATCGCCATGGCGCTCTCCTGCGAGCCAGACCTGCTTATCTGCGACGAGCCGACCACGGCGCTGGATGTCACCATTCAGGCCCAGATCCTCGAACTGATGAAAGAGCTACAGGCCCAGACCGGGATGGCCATCATCTTTATCACCCACGATCTGGGGGTAGTAGCTGAGCTGTGCGACGAAGTGGTGGTGATGTACGCCGGACGGGCGGTAGAGCAGGCCGATGTGTTCGAGCTGTTTGACCACCCCCGTCACCCCTATACCCACGGCTTGATGAGCTCGATCCCGCGACTCGAGGATGAGCCCAAGAGCCTGCTCAAGACCATCAAGGGACAGGTGCCAGCCCTGCACGAAATGCCCGCTGGCTGCCGCTTCTCCAACCGCTGCCCCCATGCGACCGATCTCTGCATCAGCGCCATTCCGGCGGTGGAGCAACTCAATCCGCGCCACCATGTCGCCTGTCACTACTGGAAGGAGTTGACCCCATGAGCACTCTGTTATCGGTCAGGGATCTGAAACAGCACTTCCGGCTGGGAGGCGGGTTCCTACGCAAGCAATATACGGTTCATGCGGTGGATGGAATCAGCTTCGATCTCAAGCAGGGGGAGACGCTGGGGCTGGTGGGTGAGTCGGGCTGCGGCAAATCCACCCTCGGGCGCAGCCTGCTCAAGCTGTTCGAGCCGACAGCGGGCACCATCACCTTCGAGGGGCGCGATATCACAGCGCTCAGCCCGAAGGAGATGCGCTCCCTACGTCAGGAGATGCAGATGGTGTTTCAGGACCCTGCAGAATCCCTCAACAGCCGCCACACCGTGGGCCAAATTTTGGAGGAGCCCTTTATCATCCACGGTAAAGGCAACACTGAGCAACGCCGCGGCTGGGTGCAGGAGCTGCTGGCAAAAGTGGGCCTGCCGGGCAGTGCGGTGGATCGCTACCCCCACGAGTTTTCCGGCGGTCAGCGCCAGCGGATCGGCATCGCCCGCGCCATCGCCCTCAAGCCCAAGCTGCTGGTGTGCGACGAGGCGGTCTCGGCGCTCGATGTCTCGGTGCAGTCGCAGATCGTCAACCTGCTGCTCAGCCTGCAGCGGGAGATGAACCTCTCCATCATCTTCATCGCCCACGATCTGTCGGTGGTCAAACACATCTCTGATCGGATTGCGGTGATGTATCTGGGACGGATCGTCGAGCTGGCGGATGCCCAGTCGCTCTATCTGGCGCCGCGCCACCCCTATACCCAGGCACTGATCTCCGCCATTCCGGTGCCGGACCCGCGCAGGCGCAGCCAGCGCATTCTGCTGACCGGCGATGTGCCCTCCCCCATCTCGCCGCCAAGCGGCTGCCACTTCCACCAGCGCTGTCCCCATGCGACCGAGCTGTGCACAAGCAAGGCGCCAAGACTTGAGGTGTGCGATGAGGCCCATCATCAGGTGGCCTGTCACACCCCGCTCGCCGTCGGTGGTCACGCCATCAGCGGCAGTTCCATCAGTGGCAACTCTATGGGCGGCGACAACAGGCTGGAGCAGGCGAGCTAGGCGAAGCGTTCAAGCATCAGGGTAGAAACAGACGAGGCGGCCATCAGGCCGCCTCGTGCTATCGGGTCACTCTTGTCTTATCGCGTCACGGCTGCCGCTTGTCAGGCAATCTGGTAGCGGCCCGGCTTGTGGTTGAGTGTCAACACCAGATTACAGATAACCGCCGCCACGATGGATAGCGCCAGAATCCAGGGCTGCACCACGAAAAACGAGGCGACAACAATGGCGCAATCGAGCCCCATCTGCAGCTTGCCCGCCCGGATGCCAAAGCGATCCTGAATAAAGAGCGCCAGAATGTTGAAGCCCCCCAGACTCGACTTGTGGCGGAACATGATAAGCAGTCCCATGCCGATCAGGGTACCGCCGATCAGCGCCGCATAGAGGGGCTCTATCTTGCCGATCTGCAGTACGCCGTTGAGGTGATCGGTCATGTAGGAGACCGCTGCCACCGAGACAAATGTGTTGAAGGTAAAACGTGGCCCCATCCGCAACCATGCCAGCGCATAGAAGGGCAGATTGATGCCGAAAAACAGCAGGCCGAAGCTGATGCCGGTCACTTTTTGCAGCAGCAGCGCCAGCCCGGCAGTCCCGCCAGTGAGCAGGCCAACCTGATGAAACAGAAAGATGCCGAGGGAAACAAAGCTGGCCGCCGTCAGCAGGGCCAGCACATCCTCATAAATAGGATGGGCAGTGCGAATCGAGGTGTTGTCCATAACCTGTATCCAAGCGAAGTAAAGAGAGAGTGTCTGTCGCCTGCCGTTGCGGGCAGGCTGCGAGCCCTGTCCACAGGGCTTCGTTATGGGGTCCAGTCTATTTTTTGTGAAAAGGATCACAACAGTCAGGCTGAACGCCCCATTCTGGTGCCTGTCATCTGGCATTGACACTCGCTGCACCAAGATGCAGCATGCCGCGGTTTAAGCGCGCCATCACTCCATTCACAGCACGAGGCACTTTTCATGAAGGTCACCATTTTTGGCACAGGCTATGTCGGGCTGGTGCAGGCCGCCGTTCTGGCCGAGGTGGGCCATCAGGTCTGCTGCGTGGATGTGGATGGCGAGCGGATCGCCGCCCTCAGGCTGGGGCAGATCCCCTTCTATGAGCCGGGGCTGGCCCCGCTGGTCGAGAGCCATCTGGCCAGCGGCCGCCTGAGCTTCACGGTCGATCCCGCCATTGGCGTGGCACACGCCGACCTGCTGCTGATCGCCGTGGGCACCCCGGCTGACGAGGATGGCTCGGCCGATCTGCAACATGTGCTGGCAGTGGCCGACACCATAGGCCGACTGATGAGCAGCCCCAAGCTGGTGGTGACCAAGAGCACAGTGCCGGTCGGTACAACGCAGCAAGTAAGAGAACACATTGAGCAGCAGTTGGCCATGCGTGGACTGACCCTCGCCTGCGAGGTGGCGGCCAACCCCGAGTTTCTCAAGGAGGGAGCGGCGGTCAACGACTGCATGCGGCCGGATCGCATCATCATCGGCTGTGACAGTGAGCGGGCACTTGAGCAGTTGCGCGCCCTCTACGCCCCCTTCAACCGCAATCACGACCGGATAGTGGTGATGGATCTGCGCAGCGCCGAGCTCACCAAGTACGCCGCCAACGCCATGCTGGCCACCAAGATCTCCTTTATGAACGAGATGGCGGCCCTCGCCGAGCAACTGGGGGCCGATATCGAGGCGGTGCGCCAGGGGATGGGGGCCGATCCCCGCATCGGTTACCACTTTATCTACCCGGGCTGCGGCTACGGCGGCTCCTGCTTCCCCAAGGATATCAAGTCGTTGCGCCATACCGCGGCGAGTGTCGGCTGCGACGCCCCGCTGCTGACGGCGGTCGAGCAGGTCAACCAGCGCCAGCAACTGAAGATGGCGCAAACCCTGCTGACCCGCTTCGGCCCGGATCTGCGCGGCCGCACCTTCGCCCTGTGGGGGCTGGCGTTCAAACCCGGCACCGACGATATGCGCGATGCGCCGAGCCGCCCGCTGCAGGCCGCCATCTGGGCTGCCGGTGGCCGGGTGCAGGCCTTTGATCCCAAGGCGATGGGGCGTGCCCGCCAGATCTACGGCCAGCGGCCGGATCTGCTGCTCTGCCCCACTCAGGAGGCTGCACTGGAAGGGGCCGATGCCCTGCTCATCTGTACCGAGTGGCAGGCGTTTCGCGCCCCCGATTTCCAGCAGCTAAAGGCCCTGCTCAACCAGCCTGTCATCATCGATGGCCGCAACCTCTATGATCCGCGCCAGCTCAGCGAGCTCGGGTTTGACTATCACGCCATCGGGCGGCCACATCTTCCCGCCAAAAAGCAGCCAGCCAACACCAGCAGCAATCCGGAGGCCCAACCATGATCTATCTGGTCACCGGCGTCGCTGGCTTTATCGGTTTTCATGTGGCCAACCGGCTCTGCGCGGCAGGTCATCGGGTGGTGGGCATCGACAATCTCAACGACTACTACGAGGTGAGTCTGAAAGAGGCGCGACTGGCACAATTGGCCAGCTATCCCCACTTCCACTTCGAACGGGTCGATCTGGCGGATCGCGAAGCGATGGCGGCTCTCTTTGCCCGTCATGGTTTCGAGCGGGTAATCCATCTGGGGGCGCAGGCGGGAGTGCGCTACTCGCTGGAAAACCCCTTTGCCTATGCCGACAGCAACCTCACCGGCATGCTGACGGTGCTGGAGGGGTGCCGCCAGCACGGCATCCAGCATCTGCTCTACGCCTCCTCCAGCTCGGTTTATGGTCTGACCGACCAGATGCCCTTCACCACCGAGCAGCCGGTGGATCACCCGGTCTCCCTCTACGCTGCCACCAAGAAGAGTGGCGAGCTGATGGCTCACGCCTATTCCACGCTCTATGGCCTGCCCACCACAGGGTTGCGCTTTTTCACCGTCTACGGCCCCTGGGGTCGGCCCGACATGGCCATCATCAAGTTCACCCGCGCCATCCTCGCGGGCGAGCCTATCGACGTCTATAACCACGGCGATCTCAGCCGCGACTTCACCTTTATCGACGACATCGTCGAGGGGATCCTCGCCGTCGCCGACCAGCCGCCCCGTCCCAATCCCGATTGGCACGCCAGCGAGCAGAGCCCGGCCGAGAGCGCCGCGCCCTACCGCATCCTCAACATCGGTCATGGCCAACCGGTGCGGCTGCTCGACTTTATCGAGGCGCTGGAAGAGGCCCTCGGCAAACCCGCCATCAAGCGGATGCTGCCGATGCAGGCGGGCGACATGCACGCCACCTGGGCCGATAGCGAGCCCCTCCACACCCTCACCGGCCTGCGCCCCGCCACCTCCATCAAGGAGGGGGTCGCCGCGTTCGTGCGCTGGTATCTCGACTACTACAAGCCCGACGTGTGAAATTGCCGAACTGTAGCCCTTGGTCGCCGATGAGTTAATCCGGTACCACTGGCTTGCCACGCGTTTTAGGATGGCTGAACGCACTGTCTGCGCACCATAGCGAGGATTTGAGATGCAACAGCAGGAACAGGGTCTGATCGATGGACTGTTCGACCGCCTCAAGCAAGCGCAAGCCAGGGATAGCAAGCGAGACCAACAAGCGGAGCAGCTGATCCGCCAGCATCTGGCAGAGCAGCCCGATGCCCCCTACTACATGACCCAGGCGCTGCTGATCCAGCAGGCTGCCCTTACCCGCCTCAACGAGCGAGTCAAGGAGCTGGAGGCCAGCCAAAGCAGTTCGAGCGGCGGCAGTTTTCTCTCCGGCCTGTTTGGTGGCGAGAACACTCCGCCCCCGCGCTTCACGCCGCCACCGGCAACTGCGCCTGCCCAACCCGCTTCCCGTACCAGCTCCTTTCTCGGTGGCGCCCTGCAAACCGCAGCCGGGGTTGCCGGCGGAGTCATGCTGGCCGACATGATCGGCGGACTGTTTCACAGCAACCGGCCCGAGGAGATCATCGACATCATAGAGCCAGCGCCCATTGCCAATCCGGTCGATGCGGAACCGGTACGCTGGGACGGCTGGGATTCACCTCCCGATGTTGGCAGCAGTTTTCTCGACGACGATAGCCAGAGTGGCGGCTGGACCGACAGTGACGATAACAACGGCGGTTTCTTCTAACCGTCAAACCATTACTGGCCCCGCATCTGGCGGGGCCCAACTCGATACGAAACCCATGACTATGGAAAGTGTGATGACACCACGGACCGGCAGCTGCATGACGCGATATAATCACTTCGCTTCGTGCCACCCGGGAGATACTCCCGACCCCAGGCGCTCTGTCCGTGGCCACGCAACACCCCCATGACGACAAGGAGCCACCTCATGATCCGAACCCTTCTCCTGATTGGTGCCGCCATCGCGGCCTATGCCCTGACCCAGAGCCACTCTCTGCTTCCCCTGCTCAGCCTGCTGGCCCTGCTTTCGCTCTGGGTTGTCAGCGAAATTGGCAGCTTCTATCGCACGCTTCCTCCCACGGTGCTGGATGAGCAGGAGTATCACCACGACTTTTAACCGGATGAAAAATGGTGTGAAACTGTCGAGATGCCGTTAGTTCCATACCGTTTTGCTCTCTGAAATCTCCACTCTATAACAACAGGATCCACTGGGTTCGTGGCGATAGCAGCCATGTTCCTCTATATCTTCTGTACTCAAACAGGAGATAACCCATGAGGCACATCAGCGAAAACGGACTGTTTTTGCTGCTTTTTTTGTCGTTGTTACTGGCAGGTACGCCGCGGGCGATGGCACAAGGCAGGGATTTCAGACAGGCCCCCAAGGCGCTGACGGCGATCAAGCAGGGTCAAGTGGCCCAGCAACACGGCAATCTGCAAAAAGCCATCGCTCTCTACTGTGTCGCCGCCAGCACCGGCAATCCCGAAGGTTATTTCCGGATCGGCCGCCTGCTCGCCACCGGCCCCACCTCGATACGCAGCGCCAAGCTGGCCAACAGCTACCTCGCCATGGCAATGCGCCTTGGTAACCGACAGGCTGCCCGCTACTACAACGCTCGCATCGGCAATGCCCCCATGGGTGATCAGTGCGGCATCGGGATCCGTGGCGGTCAGGGTGGCTATCTGGCCGGGCTCCCTTCCACCCCCTTCAATGTCGACACCTGGGTTGCCCGCCAGCCCCCCGCCAAGCAAAAACTGGTCACCATGCTGCGCCACGCCGCCAAACACCATAAGGTGGATGCCCGGCTGGTGCTGGCGATTGCCATCGCAGAATCAAATCTCAACAGCCGCGCCGTTTCACCCAAGAATGCTCAGGGGCTGATGCAACTCATCCCCGAAACCCAGCAACGGTTCGGGGTAACCCGGCCATTCGATCCGGCCCAGAACATCAAGGGTGGCGTAAGTTATCTCAAGTGGCTGGACCGCCGCTTCGATGGCGACTGGGTGCTGATCTCGGCAGCCTACAATGCCGGGGAAAAAGCGGTGGAGCGCTATGGCGGGATCCCGCCCTATGACGAGACCCGGGAGTATGTCAAACGGGTGCTCTACTTCGCTGGCCACAAACAGCCCTGAACCTGTTCGACTAGCTGCACGCTATTGACAAAAAACGTACCACTATTTGCGCAATCGTTTTCCTTTCGGTAGGATCCGGCGCTTTCTTGCCAGACCAACAGGTATCCCATGAATTTCATCAAACGTTGCTCGCGCCTGCTCACGCTGTTTGCTCTCTTTTCCTCCTCCATCATGGCGGCCACTCCGGCGCCAGCCCCCATCCTGATCCAGGGAGCGATGGACGTCGAAGTCGAGACGCTGGTGGCCGCCCTCAAGGACAAGCAGGAGCTGACCGTAGGCGCCTGGACCTACTGGCAGGGCACCATCTCGGGTTATCCGGTAGTTGTCTCTCGTACCGAAGTGGGGCTGGCCAATGCAGCTGCTGCCACCACTCTCGCCATGGAGCGCTTCCATCCGCGCCTCGTCATCAATCAGGGCACGGCTGGCGGCCATGACCCGGCGCTGCATCGGGGCGATATCGTTATCGGCACCAAAAGCTTCAATATGGGGGCCTATCGCAGTGACCTGACGTCGGCCGAGCAGGGTGTCGACCCGAGCAAATGGCACAACTTCGATGTCACCATGCGCCTGCGCGACAACGGCAAGCTGGTGGAGCACTCCTCCTTTGCCGGCGATCCCGAGCTGGTTGGCCGGGCCCTTGGCATGGCCGACCGTTATCGCCACGGCCGCGTAGTTGCCGGCATCATAGGCACTGCCGATGAGTGGAACCGGCAGGTGGCCCGCATCAACTGGCTGCATCAAACCTACAACACGGCCGCAGAAGAGATGGAGACCTCCTCCGCCGCGCTGGTAGCCGAGGCCTACAAGGTGTCCTTTGTCGGCATCCGGGTGCTCTCCAATACCGATCTGCATGGCGAGGAGTTCGACCCGCAGACCGCCATCCACTGCCAGCAGTTCGTCATTGATTACGCAAAAGCGCTCATCAACAGCTTTAACAAAGCCTGATGAGCCAGAGAGGCCGCTACTATGGCGGCCACTCTGCTTTGTAATCTTTATCAGACGGGACGTGCCCCACGCTATCTTCCGCAGCCGATATCAACTCTCCGGACATGCCCTGCGCCCATAGTGACGGTAGTAACCCACCAGATTGCTGACCAGAAACAGCCCCTCCATCAGCGCGGCGACCGGTGAGCCCACCAGCAAGTTGTTACCCAGCCAGCAGAGAGTGCCGAGCAGCATCCAGCGCCGCAACAGGCGATCATCCGGGCAAAACGCGGCCCGGGTTTGCAGCAGGCTCGCCAGCAGCCCGATCCATGAGAGCAGGCCCTGATAGGTCGCTAGCACGGCCGCACAGGCCAACCCCATGAAAAACCACATCAAGATGCGGTGAACCAGCCAGATACTCACAACAAAGCGCACGCTGGCCAGCAGCAACAGGCTGGCGGCCGACCACTGCCCGAGCAGGGCAAAGTGACCGGCATTGAGGGCACAGGAGAGGGCCAGACAGGCCAGGATCCTGCGGCGCTCCCGCAACTGAAACGACAACAGATCGAGCAACAAGGCCAGGCTCACCACCAGTTGCGACCACAGAAACAGCGACATCATCCACACCTCATCCGTCATTTGGATAGTGCAGCATGAGGGGATGGTCGGAGAGCGGCATTAACCCGTGTTAATGCGCCTGCGGATCCGTGACAAAGTGACCGGACTGATACCGATATAGTTGGCGAGCTGCACCTGAGTGAGCCGCGCCGGCCAGCGAGGGAAGGTGTGACAGAGCTCCCGATAGCGCTCCTCGGGGGAGTGGAGCAGCAAAAACGCCTCCTTGCGCTCCTTGTAACCGAGCTGCTGGCGTAGCAGGGCCATGCAAACCGGCTGCCAAACGGGCTCATCCAGCAGGGCGAGCGGCACCCGCACCACCTGCAGCTCCGTCAGCGCCTCCAGTTGGTAGCGGGCGAGCGATCCCGTGAGCCAGCTGTCATAGAGCAGGCAGAGCTCCCCTTCGAAGTAGAACTCCTTGCAGCGCTCCTGTCCGTCCCGGGTGTAGTGGCAGGCGCGAGCGATGCCCGCTTCGATATAGAAGGCAGCCTCCTGTTCGGCCCTTTGCGCCAACAGTGCCTGACCGGCGCGCAACGTCAGCCGTGGCAAGCGCAGGCTGATGGCTTCACTCAGCGCGGCGTCCAATCCCATAGCGCAGAGAAAGGCGGCCAGCGAGGGGGCTTGAGTAGATGGGTTCATGAGGGCTCCGGAACAAAACGACAGCCCACATCATGCCCAAATTGCACGGCTGATGCAGCAAGGCGTGACCGCTGCGGCAAAGGGGGGACATAGCCGGGTGCCGCCTTTGCCCCCCCTCGTCCGTTGGTTTACAATCGACGGGTTTTTTGGAACCCGGTTGACCTGTGTCGACCTGGCCCCACCACGACATCAGTCTGTTAATGCCAAGACATTAACCTGCTGAAAAGGAAGAGAATTAGCCAATGGCTCAATTTATTTACACCATGAACCGGGTCGGCAAGGTAGTGCCGCCCAAGCGTCATATTCTCAAGAACATCTCCTTGAGCTTCTTCCCGGGCGCCAAGATCGGCGTGCTGGGTCTGAACGGCGCCGGTAAATCGACCCTGCTGCGCATCATGGCAGGCATCGATACCGAGATCGAAGGGGAAGCCCGTCCGCAGCCCGGTATCAAGATCGGCTACCTGCCGCAGGAGCCGAAGCTGGACCCGGAGCAGACCGTACGCGAAGCAGTCGAAGAGGCCGTTGGCGAAGTGAAGCGCGCCATGGCCCGTTTGGACGAGGTCTATGCGGCCTACGCCGACCCGGATGCCGACTTTGACAAGCTGGCCCGCGAACAGGGCGAGCTGGAAGCCATCATCCAGGCTCAGGGTGGCCACAACATGGAAAACCAGCTGGAGCGTGCGGCCGATGCCCTGCGCCTGCCGGCCTGGGATGCCAAGATCAAGCACCTCTCCGGTGGTGAGCGCCGCCGTGTGGCACTGTGCCGTCTGCTGCTGGAAAAGCCGGACATGCTGCTGCTGGACGAACCGACCAACCACCTGGATGCGGAATCCGTGGCCTGGCTGGAGCGCTTCCTGCACGACTACGAAGGCACTGTAGTGGCCATCACCCACGACCGTTACTTCCTCGACAACGTGGCGGGCTGGATCCTGGAGCTGGACCGCGGCGAAGGTATCCCGTGGGAAGGCAACTACTCCTCCTGGCTGGAGCAAAAGGACGCCCGTCTGGCGCAGGAAGCAAGTTCCGAAGCTGCCCGTCGCAAGTCCATCGAGAAAGAGCTGGAGTGGGTTCGTCAAAACCCGAAAGGGCGTCAGGCCAAGTCCAAGGCCCGTATGGCTCGCTTCGAAGAGCTCAACACCAACGACTACCAGAAGCGCAACGAGACCAACGAGCTGTTCATTCCGCCCGGACCGCGCCTCGGCGACAAGGTGGTGGAAGTGGCCAACCTGCGCAAATCCTATGGTGATCGGGTGCTGATCGACGATCTGTCGTTTGCCATTCCGAAGGGTGCCATCGTCGGCATCATCGGCCCGAACGGTGCCGGTAAGTCGACCCTGTTCCGCATGATGTCGGGTCAGGAGCAGCCGGATTCCGGCGCCATCACCCTGGGTGAAACCGTGGTGCTGGCCTCTGTCGATCAGTTCCGCGACAGCATGGATGACAAGAAGACGGTATTCGAGGAAGTCGCTGACGGTCAGGATATCCTGCGCATCGGCAACTACGAGTTCCCGAGCCGCGCCTATATCGGCCGCTTCAACTTCAAGGGTTCCGACCAGCAGAAACGGGTTGGCGAACTCTCCGGTGGTGAGCGCGGTCGTCTGCATCTGGCCAAGCTGCTGCAGACCGGCGGCAACGTACTGCTGCTGGATGAACCGACCAACGATCTGGATATCGAAACCCTGCGCGCCCTCGAGAACGCCCTGCTGGAGTTCCCGGGTTGTGCCATGGTCATCTCCCACGACCGCTGGTTCCTCGACCGTATTGCCACTCACATCCTGGACTATCAGGATGAGGGCAAGATCGAGTTCTTCGAAGGTAACTTTACCGAATACGAAGAGTGGAAGAAGAAGACCTACGGCGCCGAGGCGATCCAGCCCCATCGCGCCAAGTACAAGCGCATCGCCAAATAAGGCTGACTGCGTGTTGAGGGGAGCTTCGGCTCCCCTTTCTGTTGCCTTTTGACTTACAATCCTAGACGGATGCCTTTGCATGGATGTAGCACGATGACGACCCCCATAGAGAAAAAACTCACCATCCAGATCCGGGTTGAACCGGGTTGCCTCGGGCCGGATGGCAAGGAGCACATAGAGACCTTCTGTGCCGCTGCCGCCAAGATTTTTGCCGCCGTGGAGCCCGAGCTGGTGAGCTGGATGCTGATCCCCCGCTACGACAAGCAACTGCCTGAGCAGGAGTTCTTTATCGAGGGGCGCAAGCTGACCGAAGAGCAGGCAAGCCTCTTTCTGCGCCGCTTCGGCCGTGAACTGGGTGAAGTGCAAGACCGGCTCGACTCGGTGCTGGCCCAGCTGGTCGAGCGCTACTTCAAAACCCTGTAAGTCCCCAATTTTCGATAAAAGGTTCTCTGCTGAGAACCTTTTTTCATGCTCAAAAAGCAAACGTTTGAATTTTTGCTCTATTCATTGATCTGCTTCGCAGATCCGGGGTTTGTAAACGGCGCCGCCTGTGTAAAAATGTGCGCGCTGTCACGGTATCAGGACGAGTCTGGTTACTTAACCGCCAGAAACAGGGCAATTTACCCCGCATGGATGGGATAGCCCGTTCCCCTGCTGCTTATTTCACGTCACCTATTGGAATCCAACATGAATCAACAACACCAAGCTGCCAATCAGGCCGCCGGGCAAGGATTGCTTGAGCGCCTGTTTGCCCTGCAAGGCCATGGCACTACCGCCCGCACCGAAGTGATCGCCGGTATCACCACCTTCCTGACCATGGTCTACATTGTGTTCGTCAACCCGCAGATCCTCTCTGCGGCGGGCATGGACACCCAGGCCGTGTTCGTCACCACCTGCCTCATCGCCGGTATCGGCAGCATCCTGATGGGCCTGCTGGCCAACCTGCCGATCGCGCTGGCCCCCGCCATGGGCCTCAACGCCTTCTTCGCCTTCGTGGTCGTCGCGGGCATGGGTTACTCCTGGCAAGTGGGCATGGGCACCATCTTCTGGGGCGCCATGGGTCTGTTGATCCTCACCCTGCTGCGGGTACGCTACTGGCTGATCGGCAACATCCCGCTCACCCTGCGGGTCGGCATCACCGCCGGTATCGGTCTGCTGATCGCCCTGCTCGGCCTGCACAACGCCGGGATTGTGGTCGCGAGCCCGGCCACCATGGTGACCGTGGGCAATCTCACCTCCCTGCCCTGCCTGCTGGGTCTGCTCGGTTTCTTCCTGATCTGCATCTTCTCCGCCCGCGGCGTCCACTCCGCCGTGCTGATCGCCATCGTGGTCACCACGGGTCTGGGCTGGCTGTTTGGCGACGTCACCTTCAAGGGCTTTGTCTCCATGCCCCCCAGCATCGAGCCAGTGTTCGGCCAGCTTGATCTGATGGGATCGCTCGACATCAGCCTCGCCGGGATCATCTTCTCCTTTATGCTGGTCAACCTGTTCGACTCTTCCGGCACCCTGATCGGCGTCACCAACCGCGCCAAGCTGGCCGATGACAAGGGCCACTTCCCGCGCATGAAACAGGCACTGATGGTGGATAGCGTCAGCTCCGTCGGCGGCGCTTTCATGGGCACCTCCTCGGTCACCGCCTTTATCGAGAGCAGCTCCGGCGTCGCCGTCGGCGGCCGTACCGGTCTGACCGCCATTGTGGTCGGCCTGCTGTTCCTGCTGGCTATCTTCTTCTCCCCGGTCGCCGCCATGGTGCCGGCCTATGCCGCCGCTGGCGCCCTTATCTATGTGGGTGTGCTGATGTGCTCCGAGCTGACCCGGGTGAAGTGGGAAGATCTGACCGAAGCGGTACCGGCCTTTATGACCGCAGTGATGATGCCGTTCAGCTTCTCCATCACCGAGGGGATCGCCGTGGGCTTTATCTCCTACTGCGTGATGAAGGCAGGCACCGGCCGCTGGCGCGAAATCAACCCCTGCGTGCTGGTGGTGGCCCTGCTGTTCGTGCTCAAGTTCGTCTGGGTCGACAGCCACTGATAATGACCAGCGCAATCCGATGGGCTCCCGACAGGGAGCCCATTTTTATTTGCCGGATCATGCTTCTCGCCCCTGCGCTGTGACGCGGGGGCCTGACAGTGCTAGATTGGCAGCCAGCTTTTTATCCGGCAGTTTCGTTAACCACAAGGACGGCAACCGTGGCCCAGCACTCTCCCTCTTTCTCCGCCCTCTCCCCCTTGCTGCAAGAACAGGCCGAGCGCCAGTGGCAACGGCTGATCGAACTGGCCCCCGACTATGGCAACCAGCCCGAGCCGGTGTGCCAGACCCTGCTGACCCTACTCGGCCTCTCCGATTTTGTCGCCGACTCTCTCTTCAAACAGCCGGCGTTGCTGACCGAACTGCTCGCCTCCGGAGATCTGGAGCGCTCCGAGCGGTGGCCCGCCTACCAGAGTGACCTCACCTCCCTGCTCGCCGAGGTAAGCGATGAAGAGGCCCTCAAGCGTATCCTGCGCCAGTTCCGCCGCAGCCGCATGCTGGTGATCGCCTGGCGCGAGCTGCTGGGCCACGCCGAAGTGGAAGAGAGCTTTATCCACCTGACCAAACTGGCTGATGCCCTTATCTGCTCTGCTCGCGACTGGCTCTACGCCAAACAGTGCGGCGAGCTGGGCACCCCGATGGACGGCAACGGCAACCCGCAGCCGCTGCTGATCCTAGGCATGGGCAAGCTCGGCGGTGGCGAGCTCAACTTCTCCTCGGATATCGACCTTATCTTCACCTTCCCCGAGAACGGTTACACGGTCGGCGGACGGCGCGAGCTGGCCAACCAGCAATTCTTCATCAAACTCGGTCAGCGCATCATCAACGCCCTCCACCAGCCCACGCAGGATGGTCAGGTGTTCCGGGTCGATATGCGCTTACGCCCCTTTGGCGAGGCGGGGCCGCTCGCCATCTCCTTTGCCGCCATGGAGGATTATTACCAGCACCACGGTCGCAACTGGGAGCGCTACGCCATGGTCAAGGCGCGGGTATTGGGCCCCCAATGCGAGCACGCGGTCGAGCTGGCCGAGATGCTGCGCCCCTTCGTGTTTCGCCGCTATATCGACTTTGGCGTTATCGACGGCCTGCGCCAGATGAAGGCGATGATCGCCGCCGAGGTGCGCCGCAAGGGACTGGAGGGCAACATCAAGCTGGGGGCTGGCGGCATCCGTGAAGTGGAGTTCATCGCCCAGGCGCTGCAGCTTATTCGCGGCGGTCGTGAACCTGCGCTGCGGGTGCGCCACCTGCCCGAAGCGCTGGCCGCCATCGCCCAATGTGGCGCCCTCGAATCCGCCCATTGCGATCGCCTACTGGATGCCTATCGCTTCCTGCGCCGGGTCGAGAACATATTGCAGGAGATCGGCGATCAGCAGACCCAGACCCTGCCCACCGAGGAGCGGGATCGCCAGCGGCTCGTCGCTGCCCTCGGCTTTGCTGACTGGGGCGCCTTCATGGCTTATCTGGATGAGGAGATGGCTGCCGTCCATCAGGAGTTCGCCGCCGTGGTGGGGGAAGAGAAAGAGGCCCCCGCCCATCTGGAACAGCTCTGGCTCGATCTGTGGCGCACCGAGCTCGATGCCGCCGAGCTGGAAAAACTGCTGACCGCGCAGGGGGTGGCCGAGCCCGCCCCGCTCTGCGCCGCCCTGCTGCGTTTCAAGGAGGAGTACAAGCGCCGTCAGGTGGGCCCGCAGGGGCGCATCGCGCTGGACTGGCTGATGCCTGAGCTGCTGCGGCTGGTGGTGGCCTGCGAGCAACCCGCCCGCCTGTTCGAGCGGGTATGCGAGCTGCTGACCCGCATCTTCACCCGCAGCGCCTATCTGCAACTGCTGGCGGAGAACCCGGGCGCCCTGCGCCAGCTGGTGCGGCTGTGTGACGCCAGTCATCTGGTGAGCGAGCAGCTGGCCCGCTACCCCATCCTGCTGGATGAGCTGCTCGATCCCCAGCACCTCTACCACCCCACCCCGCTCGATCAGTACAAGCCCCAGCTGCGCCAGTTCCTGCTGCGCATCCCCGAAGAGGACGTGGAGCAGCAGATGGAGGCGCTGCGCCAGTTCAAGCAGGTGCAGCTGCTGCGCATCGTGGCGGCCGATATCGCCGGCGCCCTGCCGCTGATGAAGGTGAGCGACCACCTCACCTGGCTGGCGGAGGCGATCACCGAGGAGGTGGTCAATCAGGCGTGGGCCCAGATGAGCGAGCGCTACGGAGTGCCGCCCGAGGTGGCAACCAGCGGCCAGCGCGGCTTTGCGGTGGTGGCCTATGGCAAGCTGGGCGGTATCGAGCTCGGTTACGGCTCGGATCTCGATCTGGTGTTTCTGCACGGCGGCGACCCCAACAGCTACACAGATGGCCGCAAGCCCATCGACAGCCGCCAGTTCTATCTGCGTCTGGCGCAGCGGATCCTGCACCTGTTCAGCACCCGTACCCCGTCCGGGATCCTCTACGAGATCGATATGCGGCTGCGCCCCTCCGGCGACTCAGGCCTGCTGGTCTCGTCCCTCTCGGCCTATGAGCAGTATCAGCAAAACGGGGCGTGGACCTGGGAACATCAAGCGCTGGTGCGGGCCCGCCCCATCTATGGCGATGACGCCATCATTGCCGAGTTTGCCCGCATCCGCCGCACCGTGCTGGCCAAGGAGCGGGAGCTGCCGACTCTGGCCCGCGAGGTGCGCGAAATGCGCCACAAGATGAGGGATCACCTGCTGAAAGCGGGGGTTGGCGAGTTCGACCTCAAGCAGTCCCCCGGCGGCATGGTGGATATCGAGTTTATCGCCCAGTATCTGGTGCTGGCCCACGCCTGCGGCGAGCCCGATGCCCTCACCCGCTGGTCCGATAACGTGCGCATCTTCGACGAGTGCGTCATGGCGGGGGTACTGACGCTGGAGCAGGCAGAGGGGCTGAAACAAGCCTATCTGGAGATCCGCAACCTCGGCCATCGCCTCAACCTTTCGGAGATCTCCCGCAAGGTGAACGACGATCAGCTGCAGAGTGAGCGCAGCCATGTACTCGCCGTCTGGCACAAGCTGCTGGGGGAGTGAGATAAACCACAGCAGGTTCAACGAGAAAGGGGCGCTTGGGCGCCCCTTTCTAATATAAATATCAGTTACAAGCTCATATTTTCTTCATATAACACTCAATAGCGGTGAGCTGGATCCTGTTTCAGGCATACCAGCCTTGGAATCGTATGGCACTTTGCTGAATATACGTAGAGATAAACCGTCTCTATGACCTCACCTGATTTTGGCCAGATATGACAGGTGAATATCAACTCAACAATTCCAGTCCCAGCGCAGAGAGGAAACAATGGATTTTTCAGAGCAGCTACAGAGTCTAGCCAAAAAGATTGCTCAACAGTCATCGATGATCACCACTGAAGAAGCAACCAAAAACGCATTTGTCATGCCATTTCTCAATCGTGTACTTGGTTATGATGTGTTTGATCCTACGGAGGTGATTCCGGAATTCACCGCAGATACAGGCATCAAAAAAGGGGAAAAGGTTGACTACGCCATTCTCAAAGATGGCCAAGTGCAAATTCTGGTTGAGTGTAAAAAATACAGTGAAAAACTCTCGGCCAAGCACTCTGGTCAACTCTTTCGCTATTTTTCAGTTACCAATGCTCGAATCGGCATTCTGACCAATGGGGCACAATATGAGTTCTACACAGACCTTGATGCCCCAAACAAAATGGACGAAAAACCATTTTTGACGCTCGATCTGGAAGACATAGATGAACACATAGTGCCTGAGGTATTAAAACTAACCAAAACCTCTTTCGATGTTGATTCAGTTGTCGATGCAGCTGGCGAGCTTAAGTACCTTAGCCAGATCAAAAAATTGCTAGCCGAACAATTTGGCTCACCGGAAGAAGACTTTGTTAAGTTTTTTGCATCCAGAATCTATGACGGTGTACTGACGGCAAAGGTCAAACAGTCCTTTACCGACATCACCAAGAAGGCACTTAGCCAATTCCTGAATGACAGCATCAATGCCAGATTGAAATCTGCGATTGGTGGCAGTGTCAACTCCTCAACTATCCAACCAGCATTTGATAGTAATCCATCAAGTGATAACAATAATGCCGAAGGCTGTTGTGAGGAAAAATCAAAGGTCGATACAACGATTGAAGAGATGGAAGGCTTTAATGTTGTCAAAGCAATTCTGAGACAGCGATTTGATGTAACAAGAATCGCTGCAAGAGATACCCAAAGTTATTTTGGTATTCTCCTCGACGATAATAATCGCAAGCCGTTATGCCGGTTGCATTTTAATGCGAAGCAGAAATATATCGGTTTATTCGATGCAGACAAAAAAGAGACTAGGCATCCTATTTCCTCGATAGATGAGATTTTTACCTTTGCAGACCAGCTACTGACAGCCAATTCGGTCTACGAGTAAGACTGGTTAGAGGGGGCGGAATCACTCTGCCCCCCATTCCCTTCTGTAAGCGGCAAACTAGCCGAGACCTGTTTCAACGCCCCCATCTGGTTGCGAAACAAACTGCAACTGACTGCCATCGGGCAGCAGCGCCAGCACGCTTTGAGCGGCCAGTTTGATCCCTGCCAGCTCGGTGGCTGGGCCGAAGTTGGCTATCAGTCGAGTGCCATCGGCAAATTCGCTCTGCTGCACCACACCTCTTTTGTCGAGCCAGCGAAAACCGGTGAGGGGCTGGTTGTAGAGCCGCTCATGCAGCGGACGAAAGAAGGCATCGAGCCCCTTGAGGTAGGGAATGCGCGTACCGGCACTATCCAGACTGAGATTGAGCAGGGGCGGCACGTTGTAGAGCTGCTGCAACAGTTCGGTGACCTGACGGCTCTCCTTGAACTTGAGGCTGTCCATCGTCCAGTGATGGGTAGTCACTATGCTGTCGTGAAAGACACTCTGGAACAGCGGTAGCCGCAGCGCCGGATCGAAGTAGAGCCCCTGATACCTGGGCTTGAGGTGGCTCTGGCGAAAGAAGTAATCGGGCTGAAACTCGGGATGCCAGACCCCCAGATAGTAGGGGGAACGCTTGTTGCGGCGCATATCGGGATCCTGCCAGCCAAAGCCGCTGGTCTGGGGGCCGTGGGCAAAGGCCGCGGTGCGGTTGGCAACCGCGCCGCCCTCCTCGGAGCCCACCAGTACCCCCTGACTCTTGGCAATCCACGCCATCCCGGCCATCCGGTTTTGCGCATCCTGCGCCTGAGTGGTTGGCTTGGCCGGGTCGAAGTCGTCAAACACCATGCCGGTCGCCGCCACATCGAGGAACCAGCTGTTGTAGTGGCTCGCCTGCTGCAACCAGGACACGCGCTGCTCCATCACCGGACGTACGCAGGCCTGATTGGTGTAAACGCCGCTATTTTGAAAGCCGCTCTTGCGCCGCCCATTCTCCTGCATGATGCCGCAGCGCAGATAGATATCCTGCCCCATCTGGGCGGTGAGCCAGCTCTGCTGGCGATTCCCCTCCGGCAGCGCGGTATCGTAGGAGTCGTAAGGTGCGATGAGATAGCCCGCCTGTTTGGCAAATTCAATCCCCTCTGGCGCAGCAAAACCGGCGGTCCACTGGGGCAGACCCAGCCAGAGTTTGGGTAGTCCAGCCTGCTTGAGAGCAGCGATCATCTTGGCAGAGCTGCCATCACCCCAACTCTGCAGCTCGTTGAGCGCAGCGCCCAGTTGCGTGGCCGCCAGCGTGCGCCAGGCGGCGAAATCGGCCGGTTGCTGACCCGGATGGCGCTGCACCAACGCCTGTTCCACTCCGGCCAGCACCAGATTTTGCAGATAGCGGTTGCGCTCGAGATCCGCAGCTTGCAGCGCCGTTTTGCTCTCCCCTTTGAGCCAGTCGGCGGGGATCAGGCGACGCAGTGCGGGCCAGCTCTTCACATCCTGTGGCACCAGCAGTCGCTCGCCCCAGAGGTAGAGGTGAGAGGCACCGATCAGCCGCTTGCCATCCTTTACTGCCGCCAGCTTGCTCTCGAGCGAGACCAGCTCGCCCCGCTCCTGCAACCAGCAGCGATAGGCCTTGGCCGCCGCCAGCCAGTCGTTGCCTGGCTGCAGCGACACCGCCACCTCATAGGGGGCTGCCTGATTAAGGCGATTGACGCTGTGGGTCGCCGTGAGGGCAATGCCATCTTGCTTGGGCGCAAAGGTGAGCCGGTTGTTGAAGGGGTTGGCAAAGATGATCGCCAACTGCAGCTCCCCGTGATCCAGCCCGACCAGCGGCAGGGTGAGATCCTCGGTGGTGTTGATCCCCTGATACTCTTGCGCCAGCGCCTTACGCCACGCGGGATGCTCAACCGGGATGCGAAAACCCTCGTGGATCGGCAGCATCAGCGCCTGCGCCCCTGCCGGCACCCGCGGCCACACCAGCTCGCCAGCACTCGCACGGCTCAAGCTGAGGATCAGGCTATTGCCCTCGAGACGTGCAGAGGCTCGCACCTCGCCATCGGCACGGGTCAGCCAGCTGGCGCGCTCCCCCTCCTGCTGCAGGGCAGTAACCGGCTGGCGCGGGCCGGGGGAAGAGATGGCCAAGTGCTTGCCCGATGGCAGAATTGCTTCGGCTGCCAGAGTGGCGGGATCCAGCTCGATGCGCCACTGATCGTTTGCCAGAGTCAGCGCCTCGGCAGGCATGGAGAGCAGCGGTGCCAACAGCAACAGCGGGCGGATCCGGCTCGTTAGCACGGGAAGAAGAGTCATGGTCTGTGATTCCTGATAACACACGGGAATCGCATTTCAGCAGATCGGCCGCCTGCGATTGTCAGGCCAATGTCAGGATTGCGTGCACCTGACCATCACGACGACCATTACTCAACCGGCCCCGCCTGACTATGACTCAGCAGCAACACCAGCTGGCCACGTTGGCTGGTCTGCACCAGCGAGAGGGTGCGCCAGCTGTCGGGCGTGGTGGCAGGCCAGTTCACCGGCTCATCAGTCGCAATCCGGTGCCACCAGAGCAGTGAGTATTTCGGGCGGGCCAGCACCGCCTGATCGAGCCAGAGCGGAGTGCACGAAGCGGGATTGGCGGGGGGATTGGCTACCGCCAGCGGCGAGCGGGAGAGCCAGTCCAGATCCTGCACCGCAGGCAGCGGCAGTGCCACCTGCCAGCGCTTGCCCGCCACAGCCAGCCGCAGCTGATAGAGTCCGGCTGGTAAAGGCATCGGCAGATCGGCCCCCACGACCCTGACCCCCTTACTCCCTTCCGCCTCCCACTGGGCACCTGCCAACCGGTTGTGGCCAGCGGGATCGATAAGTTCAGCGGCGGCGATGGGCCCCTCCCCGGTCAGTTGCACCCGATAGTCCCGCAGCAACGGCGCATCGCGCTGGATCAGTTCAAGCCGCAGTTCGCTCACCCCATCAGGCAGAGTGAGCGGGAAATCCTTGCCGCAGTGCTGGGCACTCAGCGCAGTCAGCATCCCCTGCCAGCTGCGGCGCTCGGCATCGCTATTGAGCGCAGGCCAAGCCTGCTGCAAAGATTGCCAGGCGTGCCGGTTATCCCCCTGCAACAGTGCCAAGGTAGCCGGTTGCAGTGGATCGGCACGTTCAGTTGCCATAACGCAGCCAGCGCTTAGAGCCAACAACAGAGGGGCCAGCGTTGCACGCTTCACGCTGGCACCTCCAGCCGGTAGCCGATGCCGCGCACCGTCTCGATGGCCAGTCCGGGCAGCTTCTGGCGCAGTTGCAGAATATGGGTATCAACGGTGCGGGTGGAGGGAAACGCCTGATAGCCCCACACCCGGTTGAGGATCTCCTCCCGGCTCAGCACCCGTCCCGCCATCCGCACCAGCAGGGTGAGCAGGGCAAACTCGGTGGGGGTAAAGCTCACCTCCGCATCCTGCCAGCTCGCCTGCATCCGGGCGGGATGAAGCTGCAAGCCGCCCACCGCCTGAGTGCCATCCCCCAGCTGACGCAACTGGGCCCGGATCCGCGCCAGCAGCTCGTCGTGGGAGAAGGGCTTGGTGAGGTAGTCGCGAGCCCCCGCATCGAGCCCGGCCACCCGATCGCTCACCTCCACCCTTGCGGTGAGCACGATCACCGGCAACGCCTTGCGCGCCAGCCACTGGGGCAGCCAGTCGAGGGCATCCCCCTCCGGCATGGTGCGATCCAGCAGCACCAGATCCGCCACCAGCCACTGCTGATCCGCCGCTGTCAGGGTATCGCACCAGAGGCAACGATACCCTTCGCGGGTCAGATAGCGTTGCAGGTTCTCCGCCAGCAGCGCCTCGTCTTCGACAAGCAGAATGGTCTTCATGATTCGGGGTCGCTCCAGAGTTGGCAGGGCAGCGTCAGGGTGAAGGTGGTGGGCGGGCCGGAAAGGGTGAGGCGCCCGCCAAGACGACGCAGCAGATGGCGCACGATGGCAAGCCCCAACCCCAAACCATCGGCACGGGCACCGCGGCGCAGCAGGGTAGCGAGCCGGTAATTTGGCAGCTCGCCACCATCGCTGACTGCGAGGTTCAAACGCCCCGCCTGCCAGCTGGCATAGACGCGAACCGGCGCGCGGCCATGCAGGCTGGCGTTGCGCAGCAGGTTGTCGAGGGCGAGATCGAGCCAGTAGAAGGGGAGCGCCAGAGTCATCTCCCGCTCAAGGCAGAAGGTGGCGTCATGTCGCTCGCAAGCCAGGGTGAGCCACTCGGTGAGACTGACCGCCACCCGCTCATCTTCCAGAGTCTCTGCCGCCAGATAGTGGCGACTGGCCTGCGCCAGTTGATGCAGACGGGCGACACTGCCCAGCAGCTGACCCACGCTCTGCTGGGCTGAAGGGGACAGCCGGTCGAAATCGTGGCGCAGCTCCTCGCTGATGCCGGAGAGCGCCATGATGGGAGTACGCAGCTCGTGGGTCAGCATCTGCAATGCGACGCGACGCTCCCGCAGCAGGCGCCAGCGCTGCCAGCTGGCCCACCCCAGCAACAGGATAAAGCCAAATGAGCTGGCCAGCGCCAGCCACTGCCAGTCAAGCGTGGGGCGCTCGTTGATGCAGATCACCCCAACCCGCTCCTGGCAGGAGCCATCGACCCGGCTATCCAGCGTTACACCAAGCCGATCGGCCAGCGGCTGCCACTGCCCGGCGCCATAACGGCGCCACTGCCCATCGCCAAGCAGCCAGAGCTGACCCGATTGCAGCAGCCAGCGCTCACCCCGCAGCAGGGCATCGAGGTTGTCATCGCCGAGCTCCCCAAGCAGCCCCAACCGGTCGCGCCGCTCCCGCACATGGAGCAGAGCATCGAGCCCGGCCGCCGGATGACCTGCCAGCCAACGAGCCGCGCTGGAACCGCCCAGCGGATAGATGGGGTGAGCGGCAAACCAGCGGGTCGAGGGCGCAGCCCCTTGGCCGCAAAGCGCTCGCAGCAGTGGCAGCCACTCGGCGGGCAACTCATTCTCTGTCCCGCACTCCTGCTGATAGCGATAGATGGCCTGCAACTGGCGCAGCGGGTAACGCTGCCAGGCAGGATGAAGGGAATCGGGAGCAATCAGGCGCCGGTCGAGCCGCTGCACCTCGTCAAGAGGCAGCGCCTGTTCGGGAACCTGCTTGGCCAGCTCGCCTGCCAGGCGATCTGCCAGCGGCCCGGCCAGCACCGGAGAAGCCATGCCATAGCAGATCAGGGAACAGAGCAGCAGGATCAGGCGCATGGTTTCAACTCGAGAGGACTCCGGATCAAGGCGCAGCAGATCACTGCGCCATAAAAAATGTCAGCGCCATTTTTCAATGGCGCTGACATCCGGTCAACCGCTAACGGCATTGGCGCAGCTCGCGCCAGCCCATATGAACCGCCACCTATTTGAACAATCCCTTGAGCAGCTGGTCAGCCACCCCTTTGACGGCCTCGTTGTCGGCCTTGTCCCCCAACAGCTTCTTGAGGCCCCGTTCGGCCTCCTTGCGGGCCTTATCCTCCAGCAGCTTGTTGTTGCTGAGCAGCGCCTTCACATCGAGCTGATAGCTGGGGGCTTGCCAGTGGCCGCCGATCCGCACCGGAATGGTGATCTCCTTCAGCTCGTCCACATCCTTGCCTCCCTGCCCCTTGCTGCTCTCGACAATGGAGGTGAGGAACAGGAAGTCGAGGCTCTCCGGCACCAGCGCCGTCTGCCCCTCGCCCTTGACCCGCAAGGCCGGGGCAAAGAGCTGGATGTCGTTGCTGCGGGCGATGCCGTCGGCAATCTGGAAGCTGGCGGTCAGGGCGCTGAAGTCGGTCTTGCGCGCCTCCTTCACCTGCTCGGCCCCCTTGCCGGTGAGGGTGGCCCGCGCCTCGCGGATCATCTCCGGCAGGTTGATGCCGTGCAGGGCACCGTCGCTCAGTTTCAAGGTAACCTTGCCCTGCATCCCGTTGCGCAGTGCCAGCGCGGAGAGACCACGGCCCTGCACCTGCACATCGAGATCGCCCTTGCCCTCCAGCAGATCGCTCTGAGCCAGAGTCTGCAACAAGGGACGAATGTTCACTCCGGCCACCTGCTTGTGCACCTTGTAGGTAGCGGGTTGCTGGCGCGCGTCGAGTACCCCGTTCGCGTTTACCTGACCACCTGCCACGGTCGCGCTGAACTGTTTGAGCGTCAGCAACCCCTTGGCCAATGCCACCTGCAGATCGACAGCACCGAGATCCAGCCCTTTCAGACGCAGGCTGCCGAGTTGCAGCCGACCATCCAGATCCATCCCCTTGAGCGCGCCCAGATCCGGTTCGACCGCGGAGAGGGCTTGGCTCTTGCCGGTTACCGCTTTATTGCCACTTGCAGCGGTGTTGGCAACACCGGCCGCCGGTTTGTCCTCTTTCGGCTGTGCGGTCGTGGTCGGTGCCGATTTGGCGAGCCATTTGTCGAGATCCAGCCTCTCCCCCTTGAGATCGAAGCTGATCGAGGGAACAGCTCCAAGTTGCACGGTTCCATCAGCACTCAGCAGCGCCTCATCGGCACTCATCACCAGCTTGTTCAGGGTAATCAACTGCTTGTCGAGCTCGACACGGGCAAAACCGGCCAGTTTCAGCTTCATCTGCGGGCGCGGCAGGGCATCACCTACCAGCGCTGCCGTCAGCAGCACATCGGAGAGTTCGGCCAGCTTCATCTCTTTATCGAGCCGACCCTTGAGCGTTCCTTCCAGCGAACCAGCCAGTGAAGCTTGCTGCCCCTCTACCTTGGCACCCTTCAGCGCCAACGTGAGGTTGCTCCACTCACCGAGGGCCAATCGGTCTCCCTTGATAGAGAAACTGTCGAGTCGCAGGGACGGGTCACTCAGACTGCCACTGAGGCTCAAGTCTTTCAGTTCACTCGCCGTCACCTCCTGCGCCAGCTTGATCTGGGTCTGCCCTTTAACGTCGAAAGCGAGCTTGTCGGCACTCCCCTTGGCGGCCAGCGTCACGGGTACCCACTGACCGGTGGCCAGCTGCCCCATATCGAGATCGAGTCGATCCAGTCGCAGCGAGGTGCCGCTGCGATCATCCTGTACCAGCGCACTGGCCTGGGAGAGCGCGACACCCTGCAAGCTGATCTGCCAGGGCTTGCTATCAGCGGTTGGGGCAGGAGTTGCGGGAGCGACCGGTTCGCTTGCATCAGCAGTGGCATCCTTGATCAGTCCGCTCAGATTGGAGCTGCCATCCGCCTTGGTCTGGATAAAGAGATGGGCGCCACTCAGGGTCACCTTGCCGATCTCCAGACGATGGGAGAGCAACGGCAACAGGGCCACCGAGGCCTCCCCCTGTTCGAAACGAACCAGATCCGGCTCGGCAAAACCGGCCGGATTGCGCAAAGCAACCTTCTCCAGCGAGAGGCCGAGACTCGGCCAGAAACGCCAGTCAATCTCCCCCGCCATTACCAGTTCCCGGCCCGTGCTCTTGCGCACCTGTTCAGCCAGTTGGGGCTTGAATTGATTGGGGTCGATAAGGCTTATCAGCGTCACTATGGCCAGCAAGGCCGCCACGGCGATGCCGAGCAAGATGAGAACTATCTTCTTCACGATATGCTCCTTGAATCCGGATCCACTGCTGACTATACCACTCACCGTCTGACGAATGGCGTCTGCGGGACAAAAGCGGACAAGGATGAGACAGGGATGGTCGCTGCCAATCCCCATCGTCATCAGCAGGGATCAGGCTTGCAAAGAGGATTGCTGCAACCGCGCCATCGCTGTGCGCGTCGATTCGAAAGCAAAGCGGGACAAGGGGATATCGCTGATCTTCAACCACTGACAGGCGGCCACATCGTCAGCTGGCTGGATGACAGGTTTTTCACTCAGCCTGATGGTGAAAAAGGTGTCACAGGTGTGATAGGTGATGCCATCGTAGGGGTAGATATTGGGGAAGGAACCGAGATAGGTAAAAGGTTGAGCGCTGACATCGAGCCCCAGCTCCTCCTGCAACTCGCGCACCAGCGCCCCCTCCAGCGACTCGCCGGGATCGACAAATCCGCCTGGCAGATCCAGCAACCCCTTGCCCGGATTGCGGGCACGCACCGCAACCAGCACCTCATCCTGCCAGCAAAGCGCCACCATCACAGCCGTCGCCACATTCTGGAAAAAATGAAAACCGCAGCCACAGCGAAACTCTTTGGGGCTGACGCTCTGCAGGGTTTGACCGCCGCATTTTGGACAAAACATGGGCTATCTCTGACGGAATAAAGCGCCATTTTACGCTGTTGTGACCGTTTTTTATGAGTAAAACCGACGGGGAAGACTAGGAATTCAAAGGGAGAGGAATAAAACGGGACAATTATCAGACGATTTGCTGATTTTCAGGCAATAAAAAACCCCGCTCGATGAGCGGGGTTTCTTGTATTGGGTGCCTGGCAGTGTCCTACTCTCGCATGGCGAATGCCACACTACCATCGGCGCTACCGCGTTTCACTTCTGAGTTCGGCATGGGATCAGGTGGTTCCACAGCGCTATTGCCGCCAGGCAAATTCTTCAATCTTGGAAAGCTGACGTGAATAACGATGTTGCCTGTTGGCTTCGCTATCACTGAATTAGTAGTTCGCTTAGGTTTGCTACAAGCCTTAGAACACTTCTTGGGTGTTGTATGGTTAAGCCTCACGGGTAATTAGTACGGGTTAGCTCAATGCATCGCTGCACTTACACACCCCG
>NZ_LYSQ01000036.1:0-33869 GCF_001728955.1 Aeromonas sp. DNP9
CCCGTAAGCCCCCATCTCGCCCCTCCCCCCGAGTTTGGATTTGGTCTGGCAGGGGGATGGCCGTATAATCCCCGCCTGTATAAATAAACAGGAGTGGTGATGGACGTTTCAACCCTGCTCGACGGGCTCAACGACAAGCAAAGAGATGCCGTTGCGGCGCCCCGCAGCAACCTGCTGGTGCTGGCCGGTGCCGGTTCGGGCAAGACCCGGGTGCTGGTGCACCGTATCGCCTGGCTGATGCAGGTGGAACGCTGTTCACCCTTCTCCATCATCGCGGTCACCTTTACCAACAAGGCGGCGGCCGAGATGCGCGGCCGGGTCGAAAAAGTGATCGGCGACGGCGTGCGCGGCATGTGGATCGGCACCTTCCACGGTATCGCCCACCGATTGCTGCGGGCCCACCATCTGGATGCGGGCTTGCCGCAGGATTTCCAGATCCTCGACTCCGACGACCAGTACCGGCTGATCCGCCGGGTGCTCAAGGCGCTCAACCTCGACGAGAAGCACTGGGCGCCGCGCGCCGTGATGGGTTACATCAACGGCAAAAAGGACGAGGGCTTGCGCCCCGGCGACATCGACCTCTACGGCGACCCCGTCACCCGCACCTATCAGCAGATCTACAAGACCTATCAGGAGACCTGCGATCGCTCCGGACTGGTGGATTTTGCCGAGCTGCTGCTGCGCGCCCACGAGCTGTGGCTCAACAAACCGCACATCCTCGAACACTACCGCGACCGCTTCCAGAACATCCTGGTGGACGAGTTTCAGGATACCAACGGCATCCAGTACGCCTGGTTGCGGATGCTGGCGGGCAACAGCGGCAAGGTGATGATCGTCGGTGACGATGACCAGTCCATCTACGGCTGGCGCGGCGCCAAGATCGAGAACATCCAGCGCTTCCTGACCGACTATGAGGGGGCGCAGACCATCCGCCTCGAGCAGAACTACCGCTCCACCGCCAATATCCTCAAAGCGGCCAACAGCGTCATCGCCAACAACGCCGAGCGCCTTGGCAAGGAGCTGTGGACCGAAGGGGCCGAGGGTGAGCCGATTTCCCTCTACGCCGCCTTCAACGAGGTGGACGAAGCGCGCTTCGTGGTCGGTCGTCTCAAAGATTGGAAGGAAAAGGGCGGCCTCCTGGCCGACTGCGCCATCCTCTATCGCTCCAACGCCCAGTCACGGGTGCTGGAAGAGGCGCTGATGCAGGATGCCATGCCCTATCGCATCTACGGCGGCCTGCGCTTCTTCGAGCGGCAAGAGATCAAGGACGCCATGGCCTACCTGCGGCTTATCAACAACCGTGGCGACGACGCCAGCTTCGAGCGGGTGGTCAACACCCCGACCCGCGGCATCGGCGATCGCACCCTCGAGATCCTGCGCGGCAACGCCCGCGATCAGGGGCTCAACCTGTGGCAATCGGCCAAGGCGCTGCTCAATGACAAGGTGCTGACCGGTCGCGCCGGTAACGCGGTGCGCGGCTTTGTCGAGCTGATCGACACGCTGGAGGAGCAGGTTTCCATGCTGCCGCTGCACCAGCAGGCGGATATCGCCATCCAGAACTCCGGCCTCAAGGCGATGTATCTGGCGGAAAAGGGCGAGAAATCCCAGGCGCGGGTAGAGAACCTGGACGAACTGGTCACCGCCTGCCGTCAATACAACCGCCCGGACGAGCTGGAGGATATGAGCGATCTCTCCGCCTTCCTCGCCCACGCAGCGCTGGAATCCGGCGAGAATCAGGCCGACGAATATGCCGACGCGGTGCAACTGATGACCTTGCACAGCGCCAAGGGCTTGGAGTTCCCGCTGGTGCTGCTGGTCGGTGTGGAAGAGGGGATGTTCCCCAGCCAGCAATCCACCGAGGAGTCGGGCCGGTTGGAAGAGGAGCGCCGTCTCTGTTACGTCGGCATGACCCGCGCCATGGAGAAGCTCTACATCTGTTATGCCGAGAGCCGCCGCATCTACGGCCGCGAGATGTTCCACAAGCCGAGCCGCTTTATCCGCGAGATGCCCGCCGAATGTCTGGAAGAGATCCGGCTGCGCACTCAGGTCAGCCGCCCCACCCAGTACGGTCGCTTTAGCCAGAACGAGGTACAGCAGAGCTTCGACGCCAGCGGCATCAAGCTCGGCCAGCGGGTGCTCCATCCGAAATTCGGCGAAGGGGTGGTACTCAACTTCGAAGGGGTCGGCCAGCAGAGCCGGGTGCAGATCCAGTTCGACGACGTCGGTGCCAAGTGGCTGGTGACGGCGTATGCCAGATTGGAAGCGCTCTGATTTTTTCCCGCTTTTTGATAAAACCAACCCGGCCTAGGCCGGGTTGGTTATTTCAACATCTGAATATGCTTCGCGATTCGAATCTATTAACTGAGAGCACAGCAAATATGATGCAATATTTTATCAAGCAATATTTCACTATTAATATGTTCACCTTCTACTTTAAGCATATCTACACAAGAGCTTTCTTTTGCTATGGTTATATAACTTGCATTTCTAATAAGTCCATAGAATAGGTTTGTTTTATCTGGGCAGACTGATTTAACTGTGTGAAAATAATCTAAGTCAATATCTAATATATAAGGAGTAGAGCAAGCCAACTCTGATGAATGCATGACACATTTAATAATGTCAATCTGCTTTTGTAAATAAAAGTCTTCTAGAACACAATTTTTATTATTTAATGAATCCTGATCTGTAATTGCCTTGCCAGGGGAGATTATGAACATCTTATTTTGTGGCATACTATATGTGTATGGCCCATTTGGGCGAGGCATGTTATTTAACATCCTCTCAATTTGATCAATTTTAAAGTACTCTATCTCCTCATTTGACAGCGTACCGGTGCAATCCATTAATTGAAGGGAAAATGAGTGACTTATAATTCCCGCTTTAATCGCTGCATCGATGTGTTCATCATGATTCAGCTTGTCAACCGCACTACTTATAGAGTTGCAATCGGATAAATCAATGTCTTTCAGTAGCTGTTGTTGTAAAGTTCTAGCCTTATCTATATCGCCTTCGCAAGAATTATAAGCAAATCTACAAAATGCAAGTAATGTGTCGGTATGATGGTCCAGTGTAATCAAGTATGGCTTCGTGCCATTTAGAGGAGAGTTAGTAGCCCAAACATAAAAGGCTGTCGCATGATCTTCAAAGATAAATATTTTTTTCCATAAATATCTTTGTGGGTTATTTCTTTCATTTATACCAAACTCCGTTAATATATTTTGGTAAGCGAGGTTTTATAAACTATCAACAAAAGATGCTATTGCATAAATAACGGTTCTATATCCTGACAAACAGAGTCTGGAAACAGAGATGCACTTGGTGAATCTACGCCGTGTTTGTTAAGTGAATTTATCTGTTCACTTAACCAACTTGCTATCCATCACCCCTTGCTTGCCCTCCTCCTCACTGACCTGACTCAGCTTGGAGCGGGCCATCAGCAGGCCCATCTTGACCTCCTGCCAGACGTAGTAGTTTTTACCCGCCTCGGTGCTGAGGGTCAGGGTGGCATCGTTCTCCGACTTGGAGGTGATGGTGTGACTGCCCGGCGTCACCTGTTTGAGGATATAGCTGTGGGCCACGGTATCGCCTACGGCAAAACCATCCACCAGCACCGGCATTTTCACGGCCGTACCGAAGGTCTCGTTGCGATAGATATAGAGGTTGGCCGCATCCTTGGGCGCCACAAACTGCTTGGCCTGCGCGTCTGCGGTGGCATCGGCCATCGGTACGGAAGCACAACCGGAGAGCAGCGCCGCCGACAGCAGGGCGGCACTCATCATTATTTGCCTGAACATAGTCGTTATTTTTTAGTGGGTTAACGGGGTTTAAAGGTTCGCATGAGCCTGTACTGGCTGACAATCGCTCAAATCGAGCGGGGTGTGACCCAGCTCAATTTTTCAGCATTTTACTGCCTCTTCCTGCCACAGCCATCTCTATCGCCAAATCGGCTACTGCCCTCAAACCTGACTGGCAGCACAAGCAGAAGACATTGATTTATCTTGTCTTTCAGCCGTATTCATCTTGCGGGTTGGACTGGTTTTTAATGACGCGCTCATCCGAATATGTTTCGATATTCACCCCAGCACCTCTCTGTAAGCAGAGCAATATCTGCACATCGACGACATCGCCAAGGATTATCAGTGCCTACTGGATTTATGAATCACACCCAAGCCAGCCGACTGGCGATAAGAACCCGTGCATCACTAAGCAGGATCAATTGGCCGCTCTACTTGGCGCTTTTGATCACAGCCGCTTTGCCGACCATCTATACCACCACGCGGATCTACTACCTTGGCGATCTCCCGACAGAGTGGGGAGTCAACATTGCAAGCCAGCTGGCATGGGTCAATCTGGGGCTGGAGGTTGTGCAGGAAGCGCTGATTCAGCCGCTGTTCTATCTCTTGGGAAAAACACTCCATGAGCGTGGCGCCACACTGAACAAGCTCAAAACAGGCCTCATTGTCACCGTCGGGATCTATTCCCTCTTTACGGGTCTCATTGCTCTCTTCGCTATGCCACTGGTGCAGGCTATGGCTCAAAACCCGGAGCAAGTTGCGGCCACCGTGGACTATATACGTCTCGAAATGATTGGCACGACTCTCTTCAATGCGGTTCGCTTCCTGACCATATTCTTCGTCCTGCAAGACTGGCGCCGCGCCATATATACCGTTCTTGCCATCCAGCTTCTGGTCAGTGTCACCCTTGATACACTCCTGCTCAGCCAGTTTGAATTTAGCTTCCGGCTAGGGGTCAACGGCATCGCGTACAGCAACATAGTGGCAAGCATCTGCACCCTCGTTTATGCACTCGGGGTTGTCAGGCAGAGATACCGGCTCACCTCTGCTGACTTGCATGTGCAAGCCGACTTCGGATGGATATGGGAGTGGTTCCGAGTTGGCAAATGGAGCGGCGTGGACTCATTGATACGGAATGCTTTCTTCCTCATTTTCATCATCAGAATGATCAATGTTGTCGAAGAACAAGGGACATTCTGGGTTGCCAACAGCTTTATATGGGGATGGTTACTGCTTCCGTTTTTACCGATGGCAGATCTCATAAAGCAAGATGTGTCACAAGGAGACAAGCTCCCGCATTGGGACAAAATGCTTGGCTATTTCACCACCTGCGTCCTCATTGCAATTGCATGGATACTCCTCTCACCGGGTTATGAATGGTTCATCAGAAACATCCTCAACACAGCGATCACCCAGCATCTTCACCTGATCCTGCTTTCGCTGCCGTTTTACATGCTGTTCATGTTCAACACCTGCATGGATAGCGTCCTGTATGGCCGGGGACAAACCCGTTATTTGGCCATTCAATCGGTGATCACCAACGTCACCGTCTATGGCACCGCCTATGTGTGCTACCTGCAAGGCTGGTTGACGCCATCACTCGATGGCATAGCGATTCTCTTTGGGTGTGGTATTGCGGTGGACACGCTGGTAACCGGATGGCTCTACAACCGGCACCTCCGACAAGAAAATTACGCAGTCTAGGCCATTTATGTTGCTAAAGCAGACGGCATCTCCCAGACGACTCAAAGCAGCTTGAGGCGATGTAATTGATGGGTGGGTAAAGCAGAGAGGGGAGCTCAGAAACCCGGCCGTCAGGCGCGGCGGCCGGGTGAATTGTAAAGAGTAGGGTGACAGGGAAAAGGATCAGCCTAGTCTAATCAACTCGATGGGGGCATAGTGCTCCCCGGAGTTTGCCAGCAGCACGCACTTCTCGTGCTCCGCCTGATAGGGAGTCATGTTGTCGGTATGAGCCTCTTTCAGGAAGTCGACGGCGCCGGTGGCGGCAATCATGACGCGCTGACCCTGGTTCAGCACATTTCGGTTCCGGTCATAGATCTTCATTACACTCTCCTTTTCTTGTACCCGGGTGGGTGCTCCGGGCAGCGGGATCAGCCTACGCCTCTGAAAAAAGGTGATTTATGTCACAGATCAAAAAAGGGGCAGAGAGGGACTCGTGAGGTGAAAGAGCGAGCATGACGGATTGGTCACCTTATGCCGGTCACCCAGCTCCCCGGCATGTCTATGACTATCTTGGGTCACATCTGGCACCACCTCTACGGCGCAGTTACAGGATGACAAAAAAGCCCGCGAGAATATCGCAGGCTCCCGATATAAAATAGGTGCTGGATTAATTGAAGTAATATCCAAGATATATGAATTTGCCTTTGGCATCTTCATTCAGATCCTGAGCAAGTACCACTGCACTACGGCCAAAATCGCCGAATGCACTCTCTACCGAATCACCATATCCAGATTGCAAGGTTGCGATATAGTCAGCATCAGCATTTTTCTGATAGCACAAATAGATATATTGACCGCCGGCACCGTCATTAAGATCCACATCAACTTTTTGCCAGCCAGTAGGAGCGGTCGCATCTTTGCCAGTAATAAAGCGCATGGCTGCGACCCCCTTTCCGCTGGTGGCAGTCTGATAATATATATAAATATATTTCCCTTTCGCTCCCTGATTGAAATCTTGGGGGTCATTATTTTTATTCTTGACGACTTGCCAACCACTTCCTTCTGGCATTCCGCGAGTCCAGTCATCGTTATCAAGTGCCCGCGCTGTCATTTCCACGATATAAGACATGCTTAACCCTCATTGGTATAAACAGGCGCATATAAAGAATTATCTTGCTACTGAATCAAGCAGCTAGATCTGGTTGGCTAAAAATATATTCCGCGCCTTACTACTTGAATGTATCCATAGCAAACCCAATAAAACCATATCAGATGCGAAAAAACTCATCGGTCAATTTTAGGCGTAGATCTGACAGGGGCACGCACAATAAAAAGCATGAGACACTCGATCTTTTATGCCTGCCAACCCCTATCGCAGCAAGATCCAGACTTTATGGGGGAATGAGGGTTATCCGATGGAAAGTTGCGTTATATTGGTGGCCGATTAGCCAGTCTCATTCACCGTGGCCGCGCACGCGGGCCGCTGTTTCAACAAGATGGAGAGTGCTCATGAATCGCGACATTACCGCCCAGTTCATCAAGATGCTGACCAATCTGGATCACTGTCTGGCCAAGGCCGAGGGCCACGCCGCGGCGAAGCAGTTCAACGTGGACAACTTCTTCGGCGATCGGCTGATCGTCGATATGCTGCCCTTCAGCAAGCAGGTACTGATCTGCTGCGATTCGGCCCGCAGCGTGGTGGCCACCGCCAGCCACAGCGAGCTGCCGGCCATGGGCGATGAGCCCAAAACCATCGCCGATCTGCGCACCCATATCGGCAAGACCATCACCTATCTGCAAGGCAAGCTGGACGCGGACTACAGCCAGTATGCCAGCGGCCGTTACGTGCCCCACTGGGCGGGCGGCAAGGGGATGGATGGCCATACCTGCGTCCATGAGTACGGCATTCCCAACTTCTACTTCCACCTCACCATGGCCTACGCCCTGCTGCGCCGCGCCGGGGTCGATCTCGGCAAGCGCGACTATCTGGGCGGGCTCAACCTGCAATAAGCGCTGCACGCCACTGGCTGCAAACAGATAGCAATAGCCTGCCACGCGGCAGGCTTTTTTATATCGGGTGGTGCAGGGCTGGTGCGCAGAAGAGCTGCGCCCTAGAAGGGGCCGTTGCTCTCGCGCAGCTTGTCGGGCAGGCCGTCGTGCTCCCCCAGCTCGCGCTCGGGTACGTCATCCCAGTGCAGCTTGCCGAGGGTGATATTTCGCTCGGGATGAACGGCGTAGTGGATGCGGTTGTCCTCCCGATCCGTGTCGCCAATGCAAAGCAGCCGGACAGTCTCTTCGGTGTTGTTGATAAAGGCGTGGGCTAGTCCGTCACCGGCCTTGAAGCCCACCGAATCCCCCGGTTGCAGCCGATAGAGCACGCCATCGAGCCAGACATCCGGCGTCCCTTCCAACACGTGGACAAACTCGTCTTCAGTCTTCTCGGCATGGGGCCAGCTGGTGCGGTGGCCGGGTTCGACAATCTCGTGGTGAATGCCGATCCGGCTAAAGCCGAAGTGCTTGCCGAGAGCGCAGCCGCGAGAAAGGGGCTCCTGACTGCCGGAGTAGTAGCGCGGCGTCTGCTCTTGCAGCTCGCTCCAGTGTTTGATGCAGGGGTGGCGATTCATAGCGGTTCCTTTTCTATGAGGATGCAGTCACGGGAAGGGTCATCCTGACTGTCAGAATGCGGGGAGAAAAGCAGAAATTTTCTGGTCAGATGAGCCCCTCTGACGAGGGGCTCAACAAGCAGGAATTACTTGGCCTTGACGCAAGGCAAGGGAGGAAGCTCGCCCTGTGCAGCCGGGCGAGTCATCTGGTAGTTGCCGGCAAGATCCCGATAGACACGGGTGTTCCACACCTCTCCGTTGTCGAGCTGGAACTCGATGTCATAGTTGACTCCGGAGACCACCTGGCTGCGCACCTCGCGGATGCTCTGCAGTTTGGCGGCCGTATTCATGCGAGCCAGCACGCTGGCCAACGCGGCCTCTCCTTCAGCATTGGGCAATGGCTGACTCTGCCAGCCTCCCGCCATCGGCACACACTCCGGCGTGGATGATGTGGTGCTGCAGGCACTCAACAGGCCAGCAACAAGGATGGGTAACAGCACACGTTTCATATCATTTTCTCCTGCCTTAAAAATGACCACATTATCAATATCTTGCCATTAATGCAGCCAAAAAGGCTCCGGCTGCGCCCCATTCAGACGCGATAAACCGTCAGCGGCCCAGATTGTCTGCCAGCTGTTTGGCGCGATTGGCCGCCCACTGGTCGATCATCTTCTCCATCTCCCCGGCGGTGATGGGCTCATCCTTGTGGGTGGTATCCGTACTCTCGCGGGCATCCATCACCCGCACCAGCAGCTTGCCGCTCCTGGAGTCGAGCAGCTGGGCCATGCTGCCCACCTTGAGCAGATAGGGCTCCTTGCCGATCACTTCGCGGGTGACATTGATGGCGATCTTGGCCGGCAGCAGGTCACGCAGCTTGGGGTCGGGGCGGGTCAGGTCGAAGTTGGTGACAGCGGCCTGGATCCGCATGACTTTCGGGCCGGGGGCGGAGGCGATCTTGACGCCCTGCTTGATCAGCTCGCTTTGGAACTTGTCATGGTAGTAGCGGCCAATCTGGTTCTGTTCGTTGGCGGTCAGCAGATACCACTGACCATTCTCCTGCCGGATAAACTGCAGCGGATCGAGCAGCACCTCATTGTATTGGCGCAGATCAACACCCGGCTCCTTGTAGACGCGCTGATTGGGGTTGCTCTCGCTCTGCTGGAAGGCTGTCAGCGGGATCGCCTGCAAGCTGTGGGATACCTGATTCTTGACGGCGCAGCCACCCAGAAGGGCCGCAGCCACGGCAACCATCACGACCTTTTTCATATTTGCTCCTGCATTTTACTGTTTGTTTTTGCTGTGGATTTCGCACCACATGGCTGGAGAACCCGTGCCGGATGCCGCCAATGTCACAGAGAAATAACCTATTCGCCACCTTCTCACAAGCGACAGTTCAGGATTGTTCAGCTCACATCCAAGTTGTCACAATTGCGGCGATTTTGTACAGGGTCAGCCAGGGTACGAACGGCAATCTGGCGAGGGTTCGGTTGTTTAATCCGGCTAAATGGGGCTGCGGTAAGCGCGCAGTTTTTTCAAACGATGTGAGCCCGCGAGCGACGTGAGTTGAACGGGGGAATACCCTGGAACGGGCGATGACCGATCATCAGCCATCTTGCGCAAACTTGCCTGCCGCCGGAGAAGCGGCAGGCTCATTCATCAGTTATCGAGATCCCAGGGGCACTGCTTGACCAGCCCCTCTTTGCCGCTGGCGACGATCGCCTGCTGCACCATCCGTTTGTAGCGATTCTTGATATGGGCGGGCAACGCGGGCACCAGCAGCCGCTCGTCAAACTCCGGCAGCGGGCGATCCGGCAGCACAGCCTGCTCCTGCGGGCTGAGGGGCGGTCGGGAGGTAATATTGCTGGCCGAGATGGTGGGCGTGCCCACCAGCATCTGGCGCTGCAGCGGCGCGCTCAGCAGAAAATCCACCAGCAGGTAGGCAGCCTTGAGCCGTGCGGGATCATCCCCGACATGGCGGGCGATGGAGATCGCATCGAGGGCATAGATGGCCCCCTCCTGCACCATGGCGATCCGCCACTGCTGATCGTTCTGCTTGTTGCACTCCACCAGCTCCAGCCCCCAGGTGGTGGCAAAGGTCTGCTGGCGCAGATCCTCGCAGCGGTTGGCCTGATTGAACCAGAAGCCGCGACTGGCTCGCAGCCGCAGCGAGAGCTGCTGCTCCACCTCTTGCTGCAAGGTCTTGTCGGCCAGCATCTCGCCGCTGGCAAACAGGGCGGGCGACTTGCCCAGCGAGAGCAGCACCGAAAAGAGCAGCGGCTCGAACTGGTCGCAGAACTCGGCAAACTGACCCGGCGGCGAGCTGTTGGCGAGCACCTGCCAACTGGTGGGCGCTTGCGGCACATGCTTGCTGTCATAGGCGAGGCTGAACATGGCGTAGGAGAAGGGCACCGAGTAGTTACGCTCCCCCTGCTTGTCATACTCGGTGTTCTTGAGGGCGGGCTTCACCTCGGGGTAGTGCTGCAGGCGGCTGAAATCGATGGGGAGCAGCAGCTTGAACAGCGGCTGGTGATGGGCCTTGTAGAAGTAGCTGGTCGGCAGCACCACATCGGCGCTGCGGGTGCGCAGGGCGCGGTAGACGCTGTCGAAATCGGTCAGCAGCGGCTCAACCCGGCTGACCGTCGCCTCCACCCCATGGGCTTTGGCGTAGTCGGCAAACTGTTGTTCATAACCCGCAGGCAGATAGCCCCACTCCAGCAATCTGAGCTGAACCGGGGCCGCCAGCGCCGGGGTCATCCCCAACAACCAGCAAAGAGGCAGTAGACGCATGGCCGGGTACTCCTGACAGGTAAACCTTGTTGGAGTATAGGCCCATGCGCCGACTCGTCAGACCATCAGCTCGGCGCCCATGCTCGCCAGAATGGAGAGGCTGACCACCGCAAACAGCACTCCGGTCACCAGATTGAGTGGTCGCTGTACCCGCAGCAGCAGGCGCTGGGCGCGATCGGTGGAGAGACTCCACGCCAGCAGCCCGAACCAGCAGAGGGAGATGATGAAGAGCTCGCCCACCAGCAGGCTGCGGGTCATTCCATCCACCTCTGGCGTCACCATGGCGGCCAGCAGACCGATAAAGAACACCAGCGCCTTGGGGTTAAGCAGGTTGGTGGCAAGGCCAGTACGCACGCCCCTACCCCAGCCGCGCAGCTCGTTGGCGGCGCTGGCCATCAGGGTACTGCTCTGCTGGCGAGCCGCCATCAGGGCGCCCCACCCCAACCAGCCCAGATAGAGGGCGCCGCAGCACTTGATCACCATAAACAGCAGCGGGTGACTGGCGATCAACATGCTGATCCCGGTCAGGCTCAGGGTGGCGTGCACCATGATCGCCAGCGAGATGCCCAGCGCAGCGCCAAGAGCGGTCGGCCGGTGCAGGCTGGTGCGCAGGATTAGGGCGAAATCGGGGCCGGGGCTGGCCAGTGCAATCAGGTGCATCAGGCCGAGGGTAACGAACAGACTGGTCAGCATAACAACTCTCGCTTTAACGACGGAGAGCCAGCATGGCGGATCAGCGGGGGGCGCGGCTTGTAAAAGATTGCATCTGGGCACGAAATTCGGCAGGTGTCAGACCGAATGCCTGGCGAAAGCCGTGGTGGAAGTGACTCTGATCGAAGAAGCCGACCGCCAGCGCCACCTCGCTCACCGCCATCCCGCTCGCCAGCAGCCGCTTGCCCTGCTCCAGCCGCAGCCGTTTCAGCCAGGCGTAGGGGGTCATGCCGCTGCGCTTCTTGAACTGGCGCAGGAAGGCGAAACGGTCGAGCCCAAGCAGCCCCGCCAGCTCTTCCAGCGAGTGGGGCTCGTCGAGGGCGGCCATCAGGTAGTCGCGCAGGAATCGCAACTGGGGATCGGCAAGCTGGTGTACCTCGGGGGCCAGATGCAGCAGCTCCCCCAGCAGGGCGAGCAGCTGGCTCTCGATCAGCAGGCCATCGGCCTTGGGGTTGTCGAGATAGCCGTGCAGCTGGGCAAAGCCCTGATAGAGGTCGGGGCGGCTCTGTAATCCCTTGTCGAAGAAGGGTTCCGGCTGCTCCGGCAGCCAGAGCGCCAGCTGCTGGGGATCGATGGCGAAGACCCGTACCTCATACCCTTCCGGCAGCAGGCTGAGGCCGTCGTGCACCTCATCCGGGTTGACGGTAGAGAGCACCCCGCGCACCAGATGGTGGCTGTTCCCCTTGTGGATAAACTTCTGGCCACCCCGCTGCACCAGCCCGATATGGTAGTCGAGATGGACATGGCGGCCGTAGCTGAACGCCCTGTGGTGGGAGTGTGACAGCTCGACCCCCGGCAGGTGCGGGGATTGCCAGTAGCGGATAAGGGAATCGGTGGTATTCATGGGTTATAGATACACCAGAAGCGGGCCTTGGACTTGTAGATTATTGCACGCAACCCCCTCTCAACGCCCCCACAGCCGCGGGGTTGGCTCCACCAGTGAGGCGAGCGGCACCCGCTCCACCATCTGACGCATACGCTGCACCAGTTCGGGATTGCCATCCCCCAACGACTTGTTCAGCACGATATGCACCTGCAGCGGGGTGACCGGCAGGTAGATGAGGCGGGTCGCCGCAGGGAGCTTGGCGCGAAAATGGTTGGCGGAAATATCGTTGGAGAAGAGCGCGGCATCGATGCGCCCGCGCAGCAGCTTCTGCATGTTGCCATGCTCCCAGCTGAGCTGGGAGAGGGTGTCGATATGGATCTGTGGATGCTGCAAGAGCGGCCGCACGATCGCCTGACTCGACCAGCCGATGGTGGTGCCGAAGAGATCTTCCTGCCGTTCGACCGAGTGAAGTCGCGATGGCACCAGTACCACCAGCACTGGTCGCAGCAGCAACAGGTGGGGGTCGATATAGCGGAAATGACTAGCACGCTCGGGACTGTAACTCAGCAGCGGGGTCAGATCGCACTCGCCGCTCTCGAGGTTGCTGAGCAGCCGCGCCACATTGAGCCCCTGCCACTCGATGGTACGCCCGATCGCGGGTTCGATATAACGGCGAAAGTAGTCGATCACTGGCCCGGAGACCTTGCCCTGCTGATCGATGGTGACCAGCGGCGCCAGCTGGAAGACACATCCCCGCAGTGGCGCGTTGATCGCCACGGCCTGGCTGATGGTCATAAGAGGGAGAAGAAGTGCCGATAGCAGTAATACCAAACGCATACCCGAACGAGAGATGCCCATAGGTGCCGACCCGATGCCCTGATAGCCATCAGCATGGCACAAGGCAAAGGGGCGGGCTATCCGCTCCCGACGCGCTTCGGCCTCTTGCGCCCCCTACTCCCATGACCAATGGGCCCCGTTCTATTGCGGTGAAAATCAATAATTCCGCGGCTTTGATGGATTTTGGTCTCTTGAGATATAGTGCGGCCCCGTTCATTAAACCGGCGGATGAGCGCCCCGCCGAACAGGTAGATTCATGAGACTGTTTTTGCTGTTGTTGTCGTTGTTTGCCACGACCGTAAATTCTGATGAAAAGCCGCGCCTGCCCTATTACGACTGGGGTCGCTGCCCGTTTGAAGGTTGCACCTATCAGACATGGACCACCAAGCAAGAGGTGATCGTCAGAGCCGAGCCATCCCTGACGGCCAAAACGCTGTTCCGGCTACCCAGCGGCCAGCAGGTGGAAGGGCTGACCGGGGTCGTCATTACCGAACAACCGGGGATCGTCGAGATACTCAGATCGGTCAAGCTGGGCTACAGCAAAGAGGGCAAAGGGCCGCTGTTGAATATGAAGGCAGGGGAAACGCTTTATATCCTCGGCGGACTGGGCGAAGGCAATAGCCTGTTCTGGTACAAGGGCAAAACCTACATCCTCGATTATGACTATGCGCGCAAAGAGATCAGATACGGCCGGTCACCGCAGAACCGGTGGTGGGTAAAAATCCGGGACAAGCAGGGGCGTGAGGGTTGGGTTGCCGAAGCCAAAAACTTCGCCCATATGGACCGTTTCGAATAGTGACAGCCAGCCCACCGAGATCGGGGAGCTGGCCGTGGATGACTCACTGCTTGGGTTGCAGCTTCATCTCTTGCAGATACTCCAGCACCTGGGTTTTGTAGTCCGCCTGATAGGAGAACTTGGTGCTGTCGCACGCCGCGATCAGGTTCACAGCGGTGCAGAACAGGGTGGCTGCCAGCAGCCCCTTGCCAACCCACTGCGGATAACGGCGGCTCCAGCGCACCAGCAACAGCAGGATCGGGAACAGGGCGTAGGGGAAGATCAGCATCAGGTGCCAATAGTTGAAGATGATGGGCGAGAGCGCCGCACTCACCAGCACCGCCAGCACCGCCGCCAGCGCATAGAGGCCGAGCCAGCTTTCACCATCCACTGGCGCGCGGTCGCTACGCAACAGACGCGGCTTGAGTTCACGCCACAGCTGCCAGTTGGCCTTTGCCGCCAGCAGCACAGTCGCCGAGCCTACCCCGTAGATCACCACCCGCCACAGCCAGACTGCCGCCATCTGCAGATATTCGTGCCCCGCCAGCCAGATGAACTGGGTATCGTTAACCAGCTTGCTGGCAAACAGCCAGGAGCCGTAACGCAGCCAGTAGAGCACTGATTTCAGCACCGGATAGACATGCACCAGCCCCCAGCCGATATAGCGCTGGCGCGCCTCGGGATCGACGTTCTGGGTAATATGGCTGTTGCTCATCACTTCCATGGCGTAGGGGATCAGGGAAGCACCGATCAGCAGGGTAGCGACCACCACCCCGCTCCAGCTCACCTTGAGAATGCGGCGCCAGAACAGATAGGTGGACATTACCGCCAGCAGCGGCCAGGAGTAGTGCAGCTGCATCGCCATGCCGATGGCCAGCAGGTGAACGATCATGTGCCAGAAGGAGGCCCGCTCGCGCATATGCCAGGCCGACCAGCAGTGCATGGCCGAGAAGAGGAACAGATAGGAGGGGTTGTAGAGTAGACTCTCGTACTGGAACCAGGGGTTGAGCCAGCAGAGCACCAGAAACAGCAGACGCACCCTGTCATCAAACACCTGACGGATCACCGCATCAAACAGCAGGAATCCGACCAACCGCATCGCCAGCAGCAACACCATGGGGGCATAGGGAGAATCCCACAGCAGCAGCGGCCCGCCAATCAGCCAGGCCGACAAACTCCCCGGCACATTACCCACCGCACTCGCCGCATTGCCATAGCTGAGCCAGACCCCCTCATAAGCCCCAAGGTAACCCTTGTAGAGCATCTGGGTCTGATCGCCGGTGAGGAGTTGGTGATCGGAAAACAACCAGGAAAGCAGCAGCCCGGCAAATATACAGGCCGCGAATAATGCGTTATGGTAGCGCCCACTAAGACCAATCATTGATCCACACCTATTGAAAAAATTGCTAACGACTTTAACAGTTGCCACCTGATTTTGCTCGTTTACGATTCACATTTTTAGTAGATTTACCAGTCAGTTATGAGACCCGCGGAGCAGTTATGACCCCACCAGTTAAAAAGTTTTTATTCATTGTTGAAGACTTGTATGGTGGTGGTGCGGAAAAGGTTTTGCTCAATACCGCATCATTGCTAAAAGATGCCGGTGCAGATGTAACCTTGTTTACCTTGCGGGAAAAAATAGACCATACGCTACCTGACAACATTCACCCGATTAATCTTGGCATTGTCACAAAGCTGACTAAAGCCATATCCAATGTTGCGGTTGAAAAAATACAAGCATCTCTGATCTTTAAAAAAGTCAAAGAGATCTCGCCTGACGTAATTATCTCATGCTCATGTGACAAAATTACCAGACACCTGCCTGATACACTGAATATTTATTACTGGATCCACGGAAATGTCACCGGCTTTGCCAAAGACCATGCCAAAGGATATGGAAAATTCAAGCGCTTCTATAACGGCAAGAAACTGATCTGCGTATCTCGTGGCATCGCGGACGACATTTTGCAAAATGTAAAAGCTACACCCAAATCGTGTCAGGTTATCTACAATCCGTTTGATATCGAGAAAATTCAGGCGTTGGCCAATGAGCCTTTCAGCAAGCCATTCGACAAGTATTTTATCCATGTTGGCACCTTCGAAGAGCGGAAACGCCATGATCGTCTCTTGCAGGCATATCAGCTAAGCGGTGTTGATACGCCACTCGTCCTGATGGGCAAAGGGGAGCGACGCCCTTACATTGAAGCCATGATCGAGGAGATGAATCTTGCAAGCAAGGTGAAGATCATCGACTTTCAGAAGAACCCCTACCCCTATATCAAAGCAGCTCAGGCGCTCATCCTGACATCCGATGCTGAAGGGCTGCCAACAGTGCTTATTGAAGCACTTATCTGCCACACCCCGGTGATCAGCGTGGATTGTCCGTCTGGGCCGGCAGAAATTCTTACTGGGCCACTGCAAGATAATCTTTGCGCCCTTTTTGACATTCCCAAAATAGCGCAAAAAATATCTCGTATGGATATTGATAAAATGCATATACCAGATCATTTTTACAGCCCATTCTCTAGTACAGAGACCATAAAATCATTTATGTCACTTTAGTTTATTAAATTTAATGAAATAACATTGAAATGTCATTTTGAGAGCTAATCCAATGAATATCCTATTAATAGGTATTGATAACGCAGGGCTCATTACCCCGATAGTTGAAGAGATGCGACAGCAAGGACACGTGGTTACATTTATTGAGAATGGAGAAATATCTAGATATGATTACCTGCACCCAGTAGAGAGAATATCAAACTTAATTTCAAAGGCTCTGTTTAAAAGAAATTTAAAACAAGAAAGAAGCTGGCTGTCGACCACCCAGTTTTTGAATGGTTTTACAAAAAACCGCCACTTTGATATCACTATCCTCACTAATCCTGATATTTACACGGCAGAACATCTGACACAGATCAAAAAATGCACCAACAGGATGATTTGCCACCTGTGGGACAGTACTCTCAGAATGCCAAATAATATCAAAAACATTTCACTTTTTGATAAAGTTTTGAGCTTTGATCCGCAAGATGTTAAAAAGTATGGCTTTACACCAGTAACTAATTACTATAAAAATAATTTAACCCCACTCCAACCAAACAGAAACTATGATGGTGATGTGTTTGGTATTTTTAGTTTTGATCGTGAACGCTACGCCTTTATAACTGCATTTCTGGATGCCAACCCAGATTTAAAAATTAAAATCATTATTTATGTTGATCACCACCGAAAGATCAAAAAAATAAGAGACAAGAGAATCGAAATAATTACCAAGCCAATTACTGGTGATGAACTATTGGCAATCTCATCGGCTTATCACTGTATTCTTGATATAGGATACCAGTCACAAAAAGGCTTGTCTTTTAGATTCTTTGAGTCTCTTGCCTATGAACAAAAAATAATATCAAATAACAATACAGCAGAGACATATCCGTTCTTTCATCCCAACAATATATTTTGCATAACAGATACAGATCTAAAAGTCTCACCTGACTTTTTAACGATCCCTTATCATCACATATCTGACGATATAAAAAATCAATACAGACTAGATATATGGGTAAATAAATACATAAAGGCGATGCTTTAATTTTTATTCTGCACCAGGCTATGGTGCAGAAATATAAATTATTGTGCTATGTACTGAACATACCAATCATTAAATTGATTATCAAACTCATCCATATTAATGTAGTTTACATTTTGTTCTTTTTTGGCATCAACATACATTACCATGGCTTTCTCAAAATTTGGTAACCACTCCCGGTTTTCACCTTTACCAAAATTATCGTTATATATTCCAAGTATAGGCTTTTTAAGCCCTGCGGCAATGTGTACTGTCGCCGTATCTACAGACACGATACCGATACTATTTCTTATTTGAGCGAATAGAACACCTAAAGAATGGGATGAGTCATGTGTGATAACTCTTTCTCTTAAGATATCAGGCATTCTCCTGATATTTTGTTCTGTTTCAATTTTCTTTATCGGTGGATAGAGCAAACATACATTATATCCAGGCTTGCTCAACATAACCTTCAGGATCTCGATAATTTTTTCATCATTAAATGATCGTGAGCTGCCACTACCGTAAGGATTAAAACAGATTGTGGGATTATCAGGCCAGCTAGATTTAATGCTAGACTCATCTTCAAGATATTCTGGAACAATATAATCTGTATCGGGGTTATCAACCCCCATTTTATTAACGGCCAAGGCAAACTTCTGTGAGAAGTGAATATTCTTGGTTAAATGACCAATTTTAATATTCACACATTTTATTTTGTCATCTATACCAATAACATTTTTTACGGATAATTTTGAGATAAAGAAAATATCTTTCATCTTCATTTCATTAGTAAGATGAACAAGATATTCAACACCTCCTATATCTCTAGCCAATGAGGCGAGTGCTGCATAACTTGGTCTTTTAGGAATAGAATAAACTTCATCAAAAAGAAACTGTTTTTTAAATAAAGACCTCATCTCAGGGGTTGTAATTGCAACTACTTTTTTGCCTGGAAACTTCTTTTTTATTTCACGAGCGACCCAAGATGATACTATGGCATCCCCCAATTTGGCATCCCAACGAACAAAGACTATAGCACCACCCTCACTTGAAGCTGATTTCAAAGATCGGTCAAAAAGCACAATCCCTATTTTACGACGAATGATATCACGCCATGATTGCAATTTCTTAATCATTTTCTTCCCTCCAAAGGCGATACCTTTATTGTGGTAATTAAAGCCGAAAACAAAAACATAAAGAATATCATCCCGGAGTTATGACTTATAAATGCTTGACTCAAGCTATAATCAACAAGAGTTAATGATGAAACCGCCAACATACTACCGACCAATAAGTTATCTCTATTTTTACTCGCAACCCAAAGTGGATAAAAGTACAGCAGGGATAACATCAAGAAGCCTATAATGCCGCGCTTAGCCAATTCATCTAAAAATTGATTATGTGCATGTGAGTTAAAATTATAAATGAACTCAGAAATAGAACCATTATTATATTGGTTTAATTGTGATAAGCGAATGCCATTATTTCCCCAACCAAAAATTGGTTTTTCCAGAAAAGAGTTATATGCACTTTCCCACAACTGCAATCGAATGCCTAGAGATGTATCCGGATTCACACCATCAAAATAATGAACAACATCTGCTTTTGCATTATATATCCTATCCATTACACCACTTTGCGGAAGCATAGCCAGGAAAAGCAACAAGGCACATACAGTGCTTGCATAGAGACCATCTTTCAGGGATAGCTGTTTTCTAAAATAAAAAACTATTGTAAACAAGACGATTGGAAGTAAAACCCAGCCACCTCTGGTCCCGGAGAGAAAACTGCCTATCCCTCCCATTAAAAATGAAAGAAGCATAAAGGCAGCAATGCTTTTCTTCCCTAAATGGCGGAACCAGAAAAAAGCACACAGACATAACAATGCCAATGTCATGCTGATGTTTCCTGACTGAATTGGCATGCTTTCATCAAAAGCTCGAGGCATTCCAAGATAAAACTTTTCATATATTGCGATTAGACCTGAACTCACTGCTCCTATAGAGAGGCCAGCAATAAGAACGTTTATGTTAATGGGGAACACACTTAATAAAGGTAAGGTCATTGCAGCCATTAACAAGCGACTTGGTCGGTCTAACTCTTTGAGAGCGCCACCATCAATCCCGATTGATACTGCTTGGATGACAAAAAATGAGATGAATATATATGATAATATTTTCACCTCTGAACTCATTGCCAAATAATATTTTTTACGCCAAAAGACAAAAACACTTACCAAAACTAAAATGCTGGGCCCATATCCATAGCCACTGGGGACCGTTAAAACTATTGCGCCAAATAAAAAAACTGCAAATTGCACAATAATATTTAGTCGTAGGCAATTTTTATCTAAATTCACAAGTTATTTCCTGAACACATAATTCCCACGAATTTTTCGCCACAGCCCGAATACATCGGTACGGGGGAAGATGGCAATCCGGCGGATCTGGAAAGGGTCCTGGTGCATTGCTTTGGGGCCGCTATTGGTAGCGACAGCAAAACGATACCCGGCGGTGATAGCCTGTTCCTTGGCACTCTCGTTCATATCTCCGTAAGGGTAGGCAAACGAGAGCAGCGGATGGCCAAGCAGGGCCTCCAGTTGGCGTTTATTCTCCTGAATTTCATGGGCTTGTTGTTCGGGTGTGAGCTTGCTCAAGCGGGGGTGAGTCAGGGTATGACCACCAATTTCCACATGACCGCTGGCGGCCAGCGCCTTGATTTGCTCACCACTCATCAATGAGACCTTGGTGTCCGGATTGGTCGGATGCTCCACATCCCAACGGTTATAGCCTTCACCGGTGACCACGTACACCACGGCTTTATAACCATATTTTTCCAGCAGGGGCAGCATACGGGTCAGATTGTCCTGATAACCGTCATCTGCGGTGATCATCAGGTACTTCTTGCCATATTGCAGACGGTGGATAAAGCCTTTGTCCGCCAAATCGCGGAAAGTCAGGGTCTCGTAGCCGAGCCACTTCATCAGGCGCAGATGCTTCTCGAATATGGCGATCGGCATCCAGGTACCATGCACCCCTTTCTCGCTCTCGTGTTCGATAAAGCGGTGGTACATGATGACCGGCATCTCGCGGCGCAGGGTTTCGACTACGGCATCCTGATAGATGGTTTCGAGGCCGGATACGACCACCTGCAAGCCATACTCATCCTGAATGCGTTGGCGAATAACTTCCGGCACCGTCTTGCTGGCTAGGGCAGATTCGATCTCTCCCTTCAGGGCCGCAAAATCAATGGCCAGATCCTTGGGGCCGATATCGCCAAAATTACTCGCCAGAGCATCATCCAGATTCTGTTCGGTCACCAGACCAACTGCCTTGGCTTCACCAATGGCAAAGGCGGGCCGACCACAGAGCAGTGCTTCCATCGCTACCCGACCGGCACCTATCACCAAATCACTGCGAGTCAGCAGAGCGGGAACATCATCGACGTACCCAACAAACTCGGCACGGCCTTCGAAACGGGCAAAGCGCTCCGGAACCTTGGTACCGCTGACAATCCGCACCTTGCAGGCATCCAGATCGAGTACCTCGTCGAGCAGACGGTAACAGAGCTCCCCTTTGGGGCCGCTCAAACGGCCAATGATGGCAATCACCGGCTTTGGGTTGTCCGGCGCTGGCACAAGATGGAATTTGTCGGTTTCGATACCGTTGCGCAGCACCTGCACTATCGCCGGATCGACCCCCAGATTGTCGACTATCTGATGGGCAATATCTTCACAAACGGCAACCGCCCGATAGCCGAGTGCATGGAACGCCTTGCGCGAAGCGTGCACCGGCTGGCGACCATGCACCGTGGTGATCATCGGGGTGCCAGTCAGCTTGCAAGCCACATAGCTGCTCCAGCCGGAGGCGCGGGAGTGAGCATGCACCAACTGGATATGGTGCTTCTTGATGAGGTAGATGAGGTAAAAGACGTGCCAGAAACGGCGCAAGATGCTGCGCTTGTTGAATCTCAGCTTGAAGACGGGGCCAAGCGTCGGCTTGGTCAGGGTATCTGACACATAAAAGACGTTGTGACCACGCCGGGTCAGTTCGTTACCGACCGTAGTGGCATAGACCTCAGCTCCCGTTACCTCGAGCTGGGAGAGTGCCATCAATATATTCATCGCGCGGTTACCCGGTAGAGAAGAGAGGAACGGCAAGCCGCCACAGAGACCAGAAACCGGAAGCAGGCGAGTGCCCACTTCCGGTTTTGCGCTCAAACTGCCGCGTTGTGCTCACCCGTTAGCGGTTGAGCCAGGCCATGTAATCCGCTACCCCTTCGGCAACGGTTTTAAACTCGGCGTCATAACCCACGCTGCGCAGCTTGGTCATGTCAGCCTGGGTGAAGCTCTGGTAGCGACCCTTGAGGTGATCCGGGAAGGGAATGTACTCAATGGCTCCCTTCTGATGATGCTTGATCACCGCTTCGGCCACGTTCTGGAACGGCTCGGCACGACCGGTACCGCAGTTGAAGATGCCGGAGTGCTGCGGGTTCTGCCAGAACCAGAGGTTTACCTTGCAGACGTCGTCAATATAGATGAAGTCACGCATCTGACCACCGTTCGGGAAGCCATCGCAACCTTCGAACAGCTTGGGATTCTCGCCCTTCTTCACCTGGGTGTTGAGATGGAAGGCAACGGAGGCCATGGAGCCTTTGTGCTGCTCGCGCGGGCCGTAGACGTTGAAGTACTTGAGGCCAACGACCTGAGAGTTGATCTCGGGGATCCAGCGGCGCACGTACTGGTCAAACAGCTGCTTGGAGTAGCCATAGACGTTGAGCGGCTGTTCGAACTTGGGATCTTCGATGAAGTTGTCGTTGCGGCCACCGTAGGTCGCGGCAGAAGAGGCGTAGATAAACGGGATTTCACGCTCGATGCAGTAGTGGAACAGATCCTTGGAGTACTCGTAGTTGACCTCCATGATGAACTTGCCGTTCCATTCGGTGGTAGCAGAGCAGGCGCCTTCGTGGAAGATCACCTCGATGCCGTTGTCCCACTCTTCAAACTCGTCGCCGGAGACGATGCGCGCCTGAAACTCGTCTTTGTCCATGTAGTCAGCGATGGTCAGATCGACCAGGTTGACGAACTTGGTGCCGTCGGTCAGGTCATCAATGACCACGATATCGGTCCGTCCTTGAGCGTTCAGCTGCTTGACCAGATTGCTGCCGATAAAGCCAGCACCGCCAGTTACTACGATCATGGAGTTTGCCTCTCGTACGTTGATGGCTACATGTGACTGCTTGTTAAAGCTGTGTATAGTGAGCCAATTTGAAATTGCCGAAAAGTTTATCACGGGCCGTCCGGGGATTCGACCTTGTTCAAAACTGCCCCGAGCGGAACCTGTTGGAGGAATGAGTGATGAAAACCAGAGACAGGATCATTCACAGCGCGACCGAGCTGTTCAACGATCAGGGTGAACGCAACATCACCACCAACCATATTGCGGCGCACATGGGTATCAGCCCGGGCAACCTCTACTACCACTTCCGCAATAAAGAAGACATCATCCACTCCATCTTCGACCAGTATGCCCGTCACCTGAGCGAGAGCTTCGTGCCGACCCGCAACCGTGAAATCACCCTGCAGGATCTGATGGGCTATCTCGATGCCATCTTCTATCTGATGTGGCAGTTCCGCTTCTTCTACGCCAATCTGCCGGACATCCTGAGCCGTGACGAGCCGCTGCAACAGAAGTACCTCAAGGCCCAGGAGCAGATGCGCTCCTCCGTGGTCGCGCTGCTCAGAAGCCTGCGCGAAGGGGGCATCATCGATGTCAGCGATGAAGACCTGCCGGATCTGGGACAGACCATCAAGATGGTGGTGACCTGCTGGATCCCCTTCCAGATTGCCCAGGCCCCCAACACCCGCATCACCAAACCGCTGCTCTATCAGGGCGTGTTGAAGGTGCTGTTCCTGCTGCGCCCCTATGTGCAACCCCAGGTTGCCGGACAGATCCAGCAGCTGGAGCAGCACTACCGCCAGCTGGCCCAACCAGCTGGATGAGATCTGTTTCACATTTGTTGAATATCAGCACAATCATTTGAATTTACCGCAACAGATTGCAGTAAAATATCGCCCTCTGTTGATACCCAGCTGAAATAGCCACTAAGGATCGAGGATGTCTAACGGATTCTATCGTCACCTGACCGAGCAACTGAACCAGGTGCAAGCTGAAGGGTTGTACAAGCAGGAGCGCATCATCACCTCCGCCCAGCAGGCCAGCATCGCCGTCGGCGGTGAGCAGGTACTGAACTTCTGTGCCAACAACTATCTTGGGCTGGCCAACCACCCGGATCTGATCGCTGCCGCCCATCAGGGACTCGACAGCCATGGCTTCGGCATGGCCTCGGTGCGCTTCATCTGTGGCACCCAGGATCAGCACAAAGCGCTGGAGCAGAAGATGTCTGCCTTCCTCGGCACCGAAGACACCATCCTGTACTCCTCCTGTTTCGATGCCAATGGCGGTCTTTTTGAAACCCTGTTCGGCGCCGAAGATGCCATCATCTCCGATGCCCTCAACCACGCCTCCATCATCGACGGCGTGCGGCTGTGCAAGGCCAAGCGCTATCGCTACGCCAACAACGACATGGCCGAGCTGGAAGCCCAGCTCAAGCAGGCTGACGCCGATGGCGCCCGCTTCAAGCTGATCGCCACCGACGGTGTCTTCTCCATGGATGGGGTCATCGCCGACCTCAAATCCATCTGCGATCTGGCAGACAAATACGATGCGCTGGTGATGGTGGATGACTCCCACGCGGTCGGCTTTATCGGCGAAAACGGTCGCGGCACCCACGAATATTGCGGCGTGATGGATCGGGTCGACATCATCACCGGCACCCTGGGCAAGGCGCTCGGCGGCGCATCCGGCGGCTATACCTCCGGCAAGAAAGAGGTGATCGACTGGCTGCGTCAGCGCTCCCGCCCGTACCTCTTCTCCAACTCGCTGGCCCCCTCCATCGTTGCCGCCACCATCAAGGTGATCGACATGCTGGCGGAAGGTCACGACCTGCGCGCACGTCTGAAAGAGAACAGCCGTTACTTCCGCGAGCGGATGAGCGCCGCCGGCTTCACTCTGGCAGGCGCCGATCACGCCATCATTCCGGTGATGCTGGGGGATGCCAAACTGGCCTCCGAAATGGCAAGCCGCATGCTGGCAGCCGGCATCTATGTGGTGGGCTTCTCCTTCCCGGTCGTGCCCAAGGGTCAGGCCCGCATTCGCACCCAGATGTCTGCCGCTCACACCCGCGAGCAGCTGGACAAGGCGATCGACGCCTTTATCCGCATCGGCCGTGAACTCGGCGTTATCTGATTTGAATCAAGGGGCTGCAGCCCCTTTTTTCTGCATTCATATTGAAGGAACAGCCATGAAAGCACTCTCCAAACTGCACAAAGAGGTCGGCATCTGGATGACGGATGTCGCGGCCCCCGAGCTCGGCCACAACGACCTGCTGATCAAGATCCGCAAAACCGCCATCTGCGGCACCGACATCCATATCTACAACTGGGATGAGTGGTCCCAGAAGACCATTCCGGTACCCATGGTAGTCGGCCACGAATATGTCGGCGAAGTGGTCGCCATCGGTCAGGAAGTGCGCGGCTTCGCCATCGGCGATCGGGTCTCCGGTGAAGGGCACATCACCTGCGGTCACTGCCGCAACTGCCGCGCTGGCCGCACTCACCTCTGCCGCAACACCATTGGTGTTGGTGTCAATCGCCCGGGTGCCTTTGCCGAATATCTGGTGATCCCCGCGTTCAATGCCTTCAAGCTGCCGGACAACATCCCGGACGAGCTGGCCGCCATCTTCGACCCGTTCGGCAATGCGGTGCACACCGCCCTCTCCTTCGATCTGGTGGGTGAAGATGTGCTCATCACCGGGGCGGGCCCTATCGGTATCATGGCCGCCGCCGTCTGCCGTCATGTGGGTGCACGCCACGTGGTGATCACCGACGTCAACGAATACCGGCTGGAGCTGGCCCGCAAGATGGGCGCCACCCGCGCGGTCAACGTGGCCGAGGAGAAGCTGGCCGACGTAATGAGCGAGCTGGGCATGACCGAAGGGTTTGACGTGGGGCTGGAGATGTCCGGCGTCCCGAGCGCCTTCCAGGAGATGCTCGACAAGATGAACCACGGCGGCAAGATCGCCATGCTCGGCATCCCCCCCTCCACCATGGCCATCGACTGGAACAAGGTGATCTTCAAGGGGCTGTTTATCAAAGGGATCTATGGCCGCGAGATGTTCGAGACCTGGTACAAAATGGCCAGCCTGATCCAGTCCGGGCTGGATCTCTCCCCCATCATCACCCACAGATTCCATATCGACGAATTCCAGCAGGGGTTCGATGCGATGCGCTCCGGCCACTCCGGCAAGGTGATCCTGAGCTGGGACAAATAACCCATTTCACCCCTTGGGTACCCGAAACCCGGCGAATGCCGGGTTTCTTTTTATCTCCACCACCCGAATTGCCGTGATATCGCCCAAAACTTTGTACGCAGAGTGTTTAACACTTCACACACAAGCGTTTAAATGGCTGTAACTATTCGGTTATAATCCCGTCGTTTACATGGATAATAAAAGACTGCTGGGAGTATATGAGCGTGTTGAAAAAACTGAGCTATTTGCTGGCTGTCGGGATGACGGCCGCCAGCTTGTCTGGGGCAGTGCTTGCTGCCGATGAGATGTCACCGGAAGCCATTGCCGAGCGGATCAAACCAATCGGTCAGGTCTATACCGCCAAGGATCTGGAAGGTATTGCCGGCGCGAGTGCTGCACCGACGGCGGCCGCCTCTTCCGGTCCCCGCGATGGCGAAACGGTATACAAGGGCGCCTGCTTTGCCTGTCACGACACCGGCGCCGCCGGTGCCCCCAAACGGGGTGACAAGGCAGCCTGGGATCCTCGCATCGCCCAGGGCATTGATACTCTCAAGAAACATGCCATTGAAGGCTTTACCGGCAAGTCCGGCATGATGCCTCCGCGCGGCACCTGTGCGAACTGTAGTGATGAAGAGATTGAAAACGCCATCCACTACATGATCGACAAGCTGTAAGTATTTGAAAGGGCCGCAATTGCGGCCCTTTCAATCTATCGGCTTCCGACTACTCTTGTAAGGTAGACATATCGGGAGTTGCACATGTCGTCCCAATCCATCGAACCCCATTACTCAACTCCTCTGTTGGCGTTGGTTTCTGCCATTATGGACTTCCCGGCGCCACAAACCGCCACGTCTGACGATTACGATGCCCTGATCCAGCAGATTGACCAACTCTGCCCACTGCAACATTTCGGCATGCTGGGCCTTTCCGATACCGGTCTGAACTGGCTTTACACCTACAAGGTCAGCGACATCTTCAAGCAACAGCTGGGCCGTGAGCAGTCCCGCATAACCGATCAGCTCACCCAGCTGGATGAGGCCGAAGGGTGGTGCGTCTTCCCCATCGAGCATGGCCAGATACAGTGGTTGCTGGCGCGTGGCACCCCCGCCGACCTGCCGACCCTGCGTCTGCTGCTGGAGTGTCTGGCCAAACGGCTGACCGAAACCCAGGCGGGATCCCATCTCACCGAGCTCCCTTCACCGCTGATCCGCAAAGACCCGAACTGGAAAAAGAAAATCGAGAGCATCAGCCGCATCATGCGGCTCGCCAATACCCTGCCGGCCCAGGCGCTCTTCTCCCAACTGGAAGCGGTACTGCGCCAGATGCTCACCATCGAGGACATGCTGCTGGTCAGGCTGACCAGTCAGAAGCTGGAAAAGATCTACCCTGCCCATCCCCATCAGGGAGACGAGTTCATCAGCGGCTTGTGCCACAGCACCAGCAATATCGAGGTGAGCAGGGAGTCACGCTACTGGCACAGCATGCCGCTGCGGCTGCAACAACAGTACTTCGCCCACTTCATCATTAGCACGGCTCAACCGCTGGAAACCGACGACAAGCTGTTTCTCGACTTCCTGCGTGGCCAGCTCACCCTGCTGCTGGAGCTGAGACGGATCCGCCAGCAGCTCAACGACATCAATACCGAGGACTCCATCAACCAGCGGCTGCAACAGCTGCGTCAGACCAACCTCAGGCTGCAAAAGCAGCTCAAGCAGCATCAGGAGCTGGAACGGCGGCTGCAATTCGATGCGCTTCACGACCCGCTGACCCAGCTGCCCAACCGCGCGCTGTTGATGAACCACCTCAACCACGCCATGACCCACTACAACCGCTACAAATCGCCGGGATTCGCGGTGATTTTTATCGATGTGGATCACTTCAAGCAGATCAATGACACCCTGGGCCACAGCGCTGGCGATCAGTTGCTCAAGGAGATAAGCCGCCGCCTGCAAACCTGCATCCGGCAAAATGATTTGGTGGCAAGGCTGGGAGGGGACGAGTTCGTCATCTATCTGGACAGCAGCAAGAGCGACGATGACATCAGCCCGGTGCTCAACCGTATTATCAGTCGTCTCTCCTACCCGTTCCGGCTACTCGGCAACGAGCTGAGCATTACCGTCAGCCTTGGGGTATCGAGCGTATCCGAGCAAACCTCAGATATCAGCCAGCTGCTCCATCAGGCCGATCTGGCCATGTATCAGGCCAAGCGCAATGGTCGCAGTCGCATCGTCAGCTACTCGGATGATTGCATCAACCAGAACTGGAACTCGCCGGAAGAGATGCTGGCCAGAGCACTGCGCGAAGGGCGTATCGTCCCCTACTTCCAGCCAGTTATCCGGCTGCAGGACAGCCGGCTGACCGGCCTTGAGGTGATGGCTCGCTGGTTGACGGAAGAGGGAGTGCTGAAAGATGCCTTTGATTTCATCCCGCTGGCGGAACAGTGCGGCCTTATTCTCGATCTGGATTACCAGATCCTGCGCCACACCTGCCAGCAGCTGAAAAACTGGTTGCCACTGTCGGGACAGAGCAAATTCAAGGTCGCTATCAATCTCTCCGGCAAGCATCTGGTCAACCACGACCATATCATGCGGCTGATAACCATTCTGGAAGAGGAGGGGGTCTCCCCCAGCTACCTGATCTTTGAATTTAACGAGCGGGAGCTGTCGCGACAGGATTCCGATGCGCTGGCCTCGCTGCATGAGCTGCGCGCCAAGGGCATCCAGATCAGCCTCGACGATTTTGGGACCGGCTTCTCCTCTCTCAACGCCCTGTTCCACTTCCCGGTGGACTACATCAAGGTGGATGACAGCTTTACCCAGCGCATGTTGCAGTCCCCCAAAGACCTCGCGCTAATCCGCGCCATGCGCGACATCTGTCAGGATCTGGATTACACCCTGGTGGTGGAAGGCATCGAGAACCAGCAGCAATTGCAGAAACTGATCGATATTGGCTGCCGGATGGGACAGGGCCGTTATATCTCACCGCCCATGCCGGGCACAGACATAGTACCGCTGCTCACCCCAGCCAGCACTTAGGGTTAATCCTTCTTGAACATGGCGCGCAGATTGGCCACCGCCATCTGCCCCTTCTGCTGGCGCTCCTCGGCAGTCACCTTCTTCTGGTTTTCCCATTCAAGGTCATCCTGCGGCAGCTCCAGCAGGAAGCGGCTCGGCTCTGGCCGTACCGACTCGCCAAACTGGCGCCGCTCCTTGCAGAGGGTAAAGGTCAGCTCGGTCTGGGCCCGGGTGATCCCCACATAGGCGAGACGCCGCTCCTCCTCCACATTGTCCTCGTCGATGCTGGTCTGGTGGGGCAGCAAGCCCTCCTCCATCCCCACCATGTAGACATAGGGGAACTCCAGCCCCTTTGAGGCATGCAGAGTCATCAACTGCACCTGATCCGCATCATCCTCCCCTTCGTTGCGCTCCATCATGTCGCGCAGGGTGAGGCGAGTGACCACCTGGGCCAGCGTCATCGACTCCTCCAGCTCATCCCCTTCCAGCATCTCGGTGATCCAGCGATAGAGGGTGGAGACGTTCTGCATCCGCATCTCGGCCGCTTTCGGGCTGGGCGAGGTCTCGTAGAGCCACTCTTCGTAGTGGATCTCCTTGATCATGTCCCGCACCGCCTCCACCGGATTGCCACGCAGCGCTTGATCGCCAAGGCGTACCAGCCAATTGGTGAATGCCTGCAGGGCCACAAGGCCGCGGCCGGAAAGGTGCTGCTCCAACCCCAGCTCGAAGCTGGCGGCAAACAGGCTCTTGCCCCGCTGATTGGCGTATTGGCCGAGCTTTTCGAGGGTAGTGGGGCCAATCTCGCGGCGCGGCAGGTTGACCACCCGCAGGAAGGCAGTGTCCTCATCCGGATTCACCAGCAGCTTGAGGTAGGCCATGATGTCCTTGATCTCGGTGCGGGAGAAAAACGAGGTGCCGCCGGAGATACGGTAAGGAATCCGGTTGGTCATCAGCGCTTTCTCGAAGATGCGCGACTGATGGTTGCCCCGATAGAGGATGGCGTAATCCTTGAACCGGGTACGGTTCATAAACTTGTGTCCCATCATCTCGGCGGCGATCCGCTCCGCTTCGTGCTCCTCGTTCTTGGCGAACAGCACCTTGAGCTTCACCCCTTCATCCAACTCGGAGAAGAGCGCCTTGTCATAGACGTGGGGGTTGTTGGCGATCAGGATGTTGGCGCACTTAAGGATCCGCCGCTTGGAGCGATAGTTCTGCTCCAACTTGATCAGCTTGAGGCTGGGGAAATCTTCGCTCAGCAGCACCAGATTCTGCGGCTTGGCACCGCGCCAGGAGTAGATGGACTGGTCATCATCCCCTACCACGGTAAAACGTGCCCGCTCGCCGACGATCTGCTTCACCAGCTCGTACTGGCTGGTGTTGGTGTCTTGGTACTCATCGACCAGCAGATAGCGGATCTTGTTCTGCCAGCGCTCGCGCACCTCCTGATTGCTCTTGAGCAGCAGGGTCGGCATCACGATGAGGTCGTCAAAATCCAGCGCGTTATAGGCCACCATCTGGCGGTGATAACGCTCGTAGAGCTGGGCCATCAGCACCTCTTCCGGCCCACGGGCGATGCGCATGGCGCGGGCAGGCAGAATCAGGTCGTTCTTCCAGTTGGAGATCTGGGTAATGAGGGCCGAGAGCTTGTCCTTGTCGTTGTCGAGCTCGTCTTCAGTCAACTCTTTCAGCAGCGCCAGCTGGTCGGTGTCATCGAACAGGGAGAAGTTCGCCTTGAGATTCAGGCTCTTGTGCTCACGACGAATGATATCGAGACCCAGTGTATGGAAGGTGGAGACCATCAGCCCCCGCGCCTCCTTGCGACCCAGGGTCTGGCCGACCCGCTCCTTCATCTCCCGCGCCGCCTTGTTGGTAAAAGTGACCGCAGCTATGTTGCGGGCGCTGTAGCCGCACTGCTGCACCAGATAGGCAATCTTGTTGGTGATGACGCGGGTCTTGCCCGATCCGGCACCCGCCAGCACCAGGCAAGGGCCGGAAACATACTTGACCGCTTCGTTCTGATTGGGGTTTAGCTTCATGGGCCGGATCTCTTGGCTTATGATGAGGGGCGGCATTGTACCAGAAATCACCTGATGAGCCGTACCTGCGGCACGGCAGGCAACCGCCAATCGGGCTTATCGCGCCTTGTGTTCGGGCGCTATTTTCAGGATCATGACCGACCTTTCGAGATGATGACTTTTTCCAGATGATGAGGGGAGCATGAATCAGCAACAGCACAACCAACTGCGCAGCCAGTTTCCGGCCTTGGCGCAGGAGGTAAACGGCCACCCTCTGGTCTATCTGGATAACGCCGCCACCACTCAGAAACCGCAAGCGGTACTGGATGCCATCGCTCACTACTATCGGGCCGACAACGCCAACGTGCACCGTGCCGCCCATGCTCTGAGTGGCCGCGCTACCCGCGCCTTTGAGGCTGCCCGCGAGACGGTCGCCCGCTTTATCAATGCGCCCCGCAGCCACGAAGTTATCTGGACCCGTGGTACCACAGAAGCGATCAATCTGGTAGCCCAGAGCTGGGGGATGAACGAACTCAAGACAGGGGACGAAATCATCCTCAGCACGCTGGAGCACCACACCAATATCGTCCCGTGGCAGCTGGTCGCCCAGAGTACCGGCGCGGTGATCCGGGTTATCCCCCTCGATAAGCGGGGCGATCTCGATCTGGCCGCCTATCACGCCATGCTGGGACCACGCACCCGGCTGGTGAGCGTGGCCCACGTATCCAATGCCCTCGGTACTGTCAATCCGGTCACCCGGATGGTGGCTGCCGCCAAAGCGGTTGGCGCCGTGACGCTGATCGACGGCGCCCAGGCGGTGGCTCATCTCGAGGTGGATGTGCAAGCCATCGGCTGCGACTTCTACGCCTTCTCCGGCCACAAGCTCTATGGCCCGACCGGCATCGGTGTGTTGTGGGGCCGCACCGAGCTGTTGGAGCGGATGCCGCCCTGGCAAGCCGGTGGCGAGATGATAGATCGGGTCAGTTTCAGCGGCACCACCTTCAATACCCTGCCCTTCAAATTCGAGGCGGGCACCCCCCATATCGCTGGCGCTATCGGCCTCGCCGCCGCCATCGACTTTGTGATGGGGCAAGATCGGCAATCGCTTGCCCAGCATGAGCAAGCGCTGACCGACTATCTGGTCGCTGGCCTGCAACAGGTGCCGGGGCTGCGTCTGGTCGGCGAACCTGGCCAACGCGCCGGTGCTGTCTCTTTCTTGCTCGACGACATCCACCCGCAAGATGCTGCTACCCTGCTCGACATGCAGGGGATCGCCCTGCGAGTCGGCCATCACTGCGCTATGCCGTTGATGGAATCACTCGGGATCGTCGGCACCATGCGCGCCTCGCTGGCCTGCTACAACAATCGGGACGATGTCGACGCCCTGCTGGCCGCCCTGCACAAACTCAGTGACTTCTTCTAAGGCAGACAAACGAATGAGTGACCTCGCAAGCTATACCCAGATTGGCCTTGAGCCCAACGCCGACGCCATCCGCCAGCAGTTTGCCGCCGCCTACGGCTGGGAGAACCAATACCGGCTCATCATCCAGCTCGGCAAGCAGCTGCCAGCGCTACCCGCCGAATGGCAGCAGGAGGAGTTCCGCCTCAAGGGGTGTGAAAGCCAGGCCTGGCTGAAGGGAGAGCAAAGCGAGGATGGCTGCTGGCACTTTGCTTGTGATTCCGATGCCCGGATCGTGCGGGGCCTTATCGTCATCGTGCTGGCGGCGCTTAACCATCAATCGTCTGCGGCGATCCAGGCTTTTGATATGGAAGGGTATTTCACCGAACTGGGGCTGGAGAAACACTTGAGCCCGTCACGAGGTAACGGGCTCAGAGCGATCGTGCTGGCGATCCGGGAACAAGCGGTCTAACCCGCCTTGTTCAGCGGTCGATTAGGTTTCGCCAATCGACCCGGCGTTTTCATTCCCGGCCTCTTTCTCGGCGCGGGCACCCCGCTCGGCAATTCTCTTCAATACCCGGGACGCGGCAACCAGCCCAAAGGTTGCCGTCACCGGCGTCACAGCGCCAAAACCGGAGGCGCAATCCATCTTCATGGTGCCATCGCTGGCCGCTTTGGCCTGACAGGTACCACCATTGCCATCCGGATAACTCAGCTGCTCGGTTGAGAAGACACACTCCACCCCGAATTTGCGCGCCGGATTCTTGCTGAAGTTGTGCAACCGGCGCAGGTCGGAGCGAACCTTCGCAGCGAGCGGATCCTGAATGGTCTTGGCCAGATCGGCCACAGTGATCTGGGTCGGATCCATCTGCCCGCCAGCACCACCCGCTACAATCACCGGGATTTTGTTGCGCTTGCAGAAGGCAATCAGCGCCACCTTGGCCTTGACCGAGTCGATGGCGTCCACCACATAGTCAAATTCCCGCTTGATATGCTCGGCCAGATTGTCGGCGGTGACGAAATCGTCCACCTCGATCACGTCGCAATCTGGATTGATGGCGCGAATGCGCTCGGCCATCACCTCGGTCTTGAGGCGACCGACCGTACCCTGCATAGCGTGGATCTGGCGATTGGTGTTGGTGATGCAGATATCGTCCATGTCGATCAGGGTGATCTGGTTGATGCCAGCACGAGCCAGCGCCTCGGCCGCCCATGAGCCAACGCCACCAATCCCCACAACACAGACTTTCGCCTGGCTAAAGGAACGCAGGGCGTTCTGACCATAAAGACGGGCAATGCCCCCGAATCGCTGTAGATATTCTGCTTTCATACCACCACCTTGCTTGAGGGTGGCCATTATAACGACAACCAACGCCAGCGGCGATGGCAGAACCGGAGAAAATCGAGGAGGAAAAACAGATAAAACGGCAGAGAAGAGAGAATAGAAGGTCAATATTCAAGCAATTTTATGAATTGCAGGC
>NZ_LYSQ01000037.1:0-26939 GCF_001728955.1 Aeromonas sp. DNP9
TAGACACTCAAGGGGTATCAGTCTTTCTTGGCCAGCAGGAATTGCACCAGCTTGTTGAACTGCTCTTGAGAGGTGATGGATTCAATCTTCACCATGTACTTGCCGTTCACCAGGAAGGCCGGTACACCGCGAATGTTGTAGCTCTCGGTGTTGCGATCGAACTGGGAGACCATGCCGGAGACGGCGAAGCTATCGACGGCACCGTCGAACTCTTCAGCCGGTACGCCGTTGTCCACGAAGATCTTCTTCACATCGTCACGGCTCATCGGCGGCTGACGCTGGGTGTGGATCTTGGTGAAGATGGCCGGAGTCAGCTTGGCTTCGGCATTGAGCAGGCTGGCAACAGCGTAGGCACGCTGCATCTCGGGGCCCATCTCGCGGCCGAGGAAAGCAACCGGGTTCTTCTTGAGGGGCACACCCTCTGGCAACCCGGCCTTCAACTGTTCAACGATCGGTTCGAAGGTAGCGCAGTGCGGGCAGTAGTAGGAGAAGAACTCCATCACTTCCGGCTGGGCACTGCCAGTCTGTTTGACCACATCGTAGTTGACGCCTTCCTTGAACTCGGGGGCGGCGTGAACCATGGGGATCATCAGCATGGCAGCAAGGAAAAATAGAACTTTTTTCATGATGTTTCCTGTTAAGGGATCACTGTGAGGCACGCCCGGCGAACCGAAGCAGTGCCAAGCCTATTGTTTCGCCATGCTGACGTCAATGGCCAGGGCCGGAGATCGAGTCCCGCTTGCCGCGCAAGATCCCTTCTATTTCACCAGTTTGGCATCAGACTCAGCGGCGGTGCCTTCAGCGCCTCCAGCTGATCATGCAGTGTCGCTATCTGTTGACGCCAGTAGTGATCGGTATTGAACCAGGGGAAGTGACGGGGGAAGGCGGGATCTTCCCAGCGCCGCGCCAGCCACGCCATGTAGTGAACGATGCGCATCGCTCGCAGCGGCTCGATCAGCGCCAGCTCCCGCGAGTCGAACTCCATAAACTCCTCGTAGCCCGCCAGCAGGGTGTCGAGCTGGATCTGCTGCTCGTGGCGCTCGCCGCTCAGCATCATCCAGAGATCCTGAATCGCGGGGCCGGTGCGGCAATCATCGAGGTCGACAAACATGGGACCGTCACGCCAGAGGATGTTGCCCGGGTGGCAGTCGCCATGCAGGGAGATCTGCGCCACATCCAGGGTCATGGCGTCGCTGACATGTTTAATCAGCTCGTCCAGCACCCCGAAGAATTGCTTCGCCAGCCCGCTTGGCAGCCACTCGCCAGACGCCAGCAGCTGACGCGGTTCGTGCAGCATGCTATCCACATCGAGCCGCACCCGATGATGAAACGGCTTGCTGGCGCCGATCTGATGAATGCGGCCGAGGAAACGCCCCACCCACTCCAGCTGATCGAGGTTATCCACCTCGAACTGGCGGCCACCAACGCTCTGCCAGATGGCAAAGGGGTAGCCCTCGTGCTCCTGCAGGGTCTCGCCCGCGAAGGCGAGCGGCGCGGCGACCGGGATCTCAGCCTCTGCAAGGCGGGTGGCAAACTCGTGCTCCTCGAGGATCTGGGCCCGGCTCCAGCGGCCGGGACGGTAGAACTTCACCACATAGCGGCGACGATCCTCATCCTGAAACTGATAGACCCGGTTTTCGTAGCTGTTGAGCTCGATAAGGCCGGAGTCGAGCCGCAGGCCACTGAGATCGAGCGCATCCATGATGAGGTCGGGATTGAGGTCGGAATAGTTGAAACGCATGTCATCCACCATAAGAAAGGGGCGCCGTTGCGCCCCATTCTATCACTACTGACCGCCATTGCCGTGCTCGCTGGTGACCGGACTGGTGTCACGCCCGGCCCGCCGCCACACGCAGTTACAACCGGCTGATAAACTTGCTGCCCTGGCGCAGGTTGCCCTTGCTGTCATCGGGCGCCGCCCCCTCCCGTTTCAGCACGAACTGGATATCCAGCGCCGGCCGCTTCAGGTTGTAGGGATCGACCGCCAGACTGACCGGCAGGGTGTAGATCTCGCCCGCCTTCAGGGTCACTTCACGGGGGCCGAACCACTGATACTCGGGCAAGCCCTCCACATCCAGCTGGTAGGTCTGGGACTGCAGGGTCTTGTTGAGGATCTTGAGGGTGTAGGTGTTCTCAATCAGCCCCTCGCTGTTTTCGCGGAACAGCTGGTTGCGATCCCGCAGGATATCGAGCCCCATCGGCATGATGGACATGGCGTTGTAGACAAACACCCCCAGCATCACCGCCATCACCAAGCCGTAACCTATCAGCTTGGGCCGCGCCACATGGGTGGAGTCGTTGGCCAGCTTGTGCTCTGTGGTGTAGCTGATGAGCCCTTTCGGGTAGCCCATCCGCTCCATGGTCTGGTCGCAGGCATCGACGCAGGCGCCGCAGTTGATGCACTCGTACTGCAGGCCATCGCGGATGTCGATACCGGTCGGGCAAACCTGCACGCAGAGATCGCAGTCGATACAGTCACCCAATCCCATCGCCTTGGGATCTGCCTTGCGGGAGCGGGCGCCACGGGTCTCGCCACGCTTGGTGTCATAACCGACGATGAAGGTGTCCTTGTCGAACATGGCGGACTGGAAGCGGGCATAGGGGCACATGTGGATACACATGATGGCACGCATCCAACCTGCATTTCCGTAGGTGATGATGGTGAAGAAGATCACCCAGAACAGCACCCATCCGCTGGCCTGCAGGGTGAAGAGGTCTGGCACCAGTTCAGTCACATCCTGGAAGTAGGCGACGAAGGTCAGGCCGGTTACCAGCGAGATAGCCAACCAGGCCAGATGCTTGGCCCCCTTGCGAGCCAGCTTCTCGCCGCTCCAGGGCGCCTCGTCCAGCTTGCGCCGCTTGTTGGCGGGCCCTTCCAGCTTCTCTTCAAACCAGATGAACATGAAGGTCCAGACCGTCTGCGGGCAGAGATAGCCACACCAGACCCGACCGAGGAAGGTGGTAATAAAGAAGAGTCCGAAGGCGGCGATCATGAAGAGCCAGGCGAGCAGGGTCAGATCCTGCGGCCAGATGGTGGCGCCAAAGATATGGAACTGCTGGTGACCGAGGTCGAACAGCACCGCCTGTCGCCCGTCGTAACGCAGCCAGGGCAGTAGCACGAACAGCGCCACAAAAAACCAGCCCATGGCCTTGCGCATCCGCTGCCAATACCCTTTCTGGGCCCGCACATAGATGCGGTTACCCGGGTTGAATCTGTCGTCGCTGGCTTTGAACGTATTGGGATTGAAGGTCCCGGTTACGCCCTTGTCGGTGACGTCCTTGATATCGATTTTATCGTGGTCGGCCATTGCAAGACATCGCTCCCTTATTTGTTATGGAGCGGATTATATCTTAAACAGCATGCTAATTGTGTGGATTAGATGTATCTAATATTGGGGTTGGATCGCAATTTTCGGCAACAAAAAAGCGCATCACCACGAGGTGATGCGCTTCCGCTAAAGATTCACTTGATTCCGCGAGCCTTGAGCAGTGCCTCTTTGAAATCGGGCACATGATCCTTGGCCAGACCGGGGATCATCGCCTGCTTGTCGGATTCCCGCATCTTGAGGTGATAGATCAGCATGTCGTCGGTCAGCTCGGACAGAGGCCCTTCAAATCCCGCTTCTTGGGCCAGTTTGGCAACAAACTGCACCAGGCTGAGATCCTGTTCCTTGATCCAGGCAGGCTGCAACAACTCCAGCAGCTCTTCGATACGATGACATTGCATAGACAACCTCTTTAATCTGTCACGTTAAATTCAGGCAACCTTACCCATCAAGGCTACTTCGATTCGATCCCGCCCATTATGCTTGGCCTGATAGAGGGCCGCATCCGCTTTTTGGATCAAATCGGCGATTTTCATGCTGTTGTCCGGTATCAGTGTCGCAACACCAAAACTACATGTGACCCGACCGGAGACCAGTGACTTCTGGTGCGGGATGGCCAGCTCCTTGAGCGCCTGCCGCACATTGTCCGCCACCTGCAACGCCCCCTGCATGCCGGTGCAGGGCAGCAGCAAGGCGAACTCTTCGCCCCCGTAACGGGCCGCCAGATCGTCCTCGCGCCGCTCCACCTCGGCCAGCAGCCCCGCCACCTGTTGCAGGCAGTCATCCCCCAGCTGATGGCCGTAGAGATCGTTGAACTGCTTGAAGTAATCCACATCCACCAGCACCAGCGACAACGGCGCCCGGGCGCGATGGCAGCGCCGCCAGGCCCGCTCCAGAGAGTCGTCGAGATGGGCGCGGTTGGCGATGCCGGTCAGGCCGTCGAGGCGGGAGGTGAGGCGCAGATGCTCGGAGACCGCCTTTAGTTCGGCAACCAGCTCGGCGTTGGAGAAACGGTGGTGGAGCGAGGCGATCTGATCCCGCCGCATCCGGCGCAGCAGGGTCGGCAGAAAGACAAACAGATAGCCCGCCAGCATGCAGGAGACGATGCGTTCCTGCTCGTTGCCATTGCCCAGCTCGAACAGCATCGCCATACCCAGCGGCAAGGCGGAACCATAGAGGGTGCGGCGGCTGCCAAACAGCATGATGGCGCTGCCGGTAAGAATGAGGCTGGAGAGCATCATCATGGCGGCCCGGTAGGTATCGGGCAGCTTGTCCATGTAGAGCAGCACCCCGAGGGCCCAGATGATGGAGGTGATGGTGGCTCCGATAAAGAGCTCCCGCTCCAGCACCGGCAACGGCGTCTGGTGCAGGCGGGCTCGACGCCAGCGCAGGTGCCAGCCCCGGCCCAGCAACCACAGGAAAGTGCCTGCCAGCCAACCGAGCGCTTCGATGGCGGGTAGATAGTCGTGAAACAGCAGACTCCAGCCAAATGCCAACACGCCCAAACAGGGGAGACTGAACGATGCATGGGTATAGAGCTGGGCCATAATGGCCTGCTTAACCTGGCGTGTCACACTCTGGGTCAACTGAGTACTCCTGTACAAGAGCCGAGCAGTCTACCATTACCCCCTGACCTGCAACAATAAAGCGCCTCTTATTAAGAAGTTAATCAATCAATAACGATTTCTTCTGCGCTGGCAGGTGAGTCTTTGCTCACCCCTTCTCCAATTCGTCGAGGATCGGGCACTCGGGATTTTCATCCCCGTGGCAGCAGCAGACCAGCCCTTCCAGGGAGGTAAGCATGGCCTGCAGCCCGGCAATGCGGGCGCGCAGATCGACGATCTTCTCCTGCGCCAGCTTCTTCACCTGGGCGCTGGTTCTGTGCTCGTTCCGATAGAGCGCCAGCAGCTCCTGACACTCCTCCAGATTGAAGCCGGTCTCCCGCGCCCGCTTGACGAAACGCAGCTCACGCAGCGCCCCCTCGGTGTAACTGCGATAACCGTTGTCACTGCGTACCGGGGCTGTGATGAGGCCAATGCTCTCGTAATAACGGATGGTCTTGGCGGTCAGCCCCGTGGCCTTGGCAACCTTGCTGATGTTCATTTATGCCTCCTTACTGATCGGGTTGGATGCTGGCCCGTGCGCCGCCCTGGGCTGCCAGCGTTTCAATAACAGGGAATTGCTCAATACTGTGATGCTGCTCAGGGCCATGGCCGCCCCCGCCAGCTCGGGGCTCAGGTAGCCCAGCGCCGCCAGCGGAATGCCGATGATGTTGAATACGAAGGCCCAGAACAGATTCTGCTGTATGGTGCGCCAGGTCGCCGCCGAGATATCGATGGCATCGGCCACCAACCGCGGATCAGAGCGCATCAGGGTGATGGAAGCAGTCTCCATCGCCACGTCCGAGCCGGAGCCCATGGCGATGCCGACATCCGCCGCCGCCAGCGCCGGGGCATCGTTCACCCCGTCCCCCACCATGGCCACCAGCCCGCGAGTTTGCGCCCGCAGCGCCTCCACTTTCTCCACTTTGCCAGCAGGCAGCACGGAGTCGAAGGCCCCGACCAGCCCCAGCTTGGCGGCGATATGGGCCACGGGGGCCGGCGCGTCGCCGCTCACCAACCAGCTGGCAATGCCGCGCTGACGCAGAGTGGCGATGGCTTCCGGGCTCTCGGGGCGCAGGGTATCGGCCAAAGCCGCTATGCCAGCCACCGCACCATCGATGGCCACCCAAACCCGAGTCGCGCCATCGGCGGCTTGTTCATCCTGTTTCGGCTGATCAATGCCGAGCTGGGCCAGCAGGGAGCCATTGCCGATGGCGACCGTGTGGCCGGCGACCTGACCGACAATACCGGCACCAACCCGCACCTCGACAGCTTCCGGCTGGGGCAGCACCGCCTCTTTGCCGACCGCCTCGCGCATCGCCAGCGCCAGCGGGTGTTCACTCGCCTGCTGCAGGGCTGCAGCCAGATACAACTGCTCAGCAGTGCCGCTCCAGCTGGCCAGCACGGGCTTGCCTTGGGTCAAGGTGCCTGTCTTGTCGAAGATAAGCGCCTTGATAGCGTGGGCCTTCTGCAGGGTATCCACATCCTTGATCAGAATGCCGTGGCGCGCCGCCACGCCGGTACCGGTGACGATGGCCGCAGGCGTTGCCAGCCCCAGCGCACAGGGACAGGCGATCACCAGCACCGCCACCGCCGCCAGCAGCGCCTGAGCGAAGTCGTTGCTGATGGCGTACCACACCAGCAGGGTGAACAGGGCGATGGCCATCACCACCGGCACAAACACGGCAGAGACCTTGTCCACCAGTTGTTGCAGCGGCGCCTTGCCCATCTGGGCGCTCTCCACCAATGCGATGATCTTGCTGAGGCTGGAGTCCTCCCCCACCGTGGTGGCTTCGATCTCCAGCACGCCGGAGCGGTTGATGGCACCGCCCAGCACCTTATCGCCCGCACTGCGCGGCACCGGCAGGCTCTCACCGGTGAGGATCGACTCGTCCAGCTCGCTGGCGCCGCTCAAGATTTTGCCGTCCACCGGCACCCGCTCACCCACCAGCACCCGCAGCCGATCGCCACGCAGCACCTCGTCGATGGCGACGCTTTGCCAGTTCTCGCCACGCCAGACGGTGGCTGTTTCCGGCCGCAGCGCCATCAGTTCGCGAATGGCGGACTGGGTGCTGCGGCGGGCTCTCGCCTCCAGCAGTTTTCCCAACGAAATCAGGGTAATGATGATGGCGCTCGCCTCGAAATAGAGCTTGCCGCTGGCGGCCATCCCCAACGTCAGCAGCAGATAGAGGCTGTAGAAGTAGGCGGCGCTGGTACCGGTTGCCACCAGCACATCCATATTGGCTGCGCGGTTCTTGATGGCAAGCCAGGCGCCGCGATAGAAACGGGCCCCGATCCAGAACTGCACCGGGGTGGCGAGCACCAGCTCCAGCCAGGCGGGTAGATGCCAGGGGAACAGTCCGGCCATGGCCAGCATCCCCACCAGCAGCGGCAACGTCAGCAAAGCCGAGACGATGACCCGGGTTTGCGCCTGACGGGCTGTGGCGGCCTCCTGCGCTTCCCGCTCCAGCAACTGCTGGCGGCGGCCGCTGGCCGAGCCTTGTGCCAGCTGGGCACCAAAGCCGAGCGCTTCGATCTGCTCGCGCAAAGCGGCCGGGGTCTGCATCCCGGGGACCAGCACGATCCGGGCCTGTTCGATGGAGAAGTTGACCTCGGCCGAGATAACGCCGGGCAGCGCGACCAGCATCTTGTTCAGTCGGGCCGAACAACCTGCGCAACTCATGCCGGTAATTTGAAACAAAAAGGTCTCGCTGCCGTAGTCGTAACCCTGACTCTTGATGCTGTCGAGCACCGCAGGCAGGCGATCGGGGCTGGCCAGCTCGATGGCCGCCTGCTCCAGCGCGAAGTTGACGGTGGCCGATACCCCGTCGAGTTTGTTGAGACTGGCTGCGATGCGGCCTGCACAGTTGGCGCAGCTCATGCCGCTGAGCGGCAACTGCAGATGAATGGGTGATTGAAGATGAGTGGTCATGTTGTTCCTCCCCGGAACCCGTCGGCACCACAAAACGCCGACTGGCAAACCCTAACCTTTACTGTAAGGGCAAGCTCAAGCCACATGATCCACTTTTTGCAGATGAAAAAACGGCACCCGTTTGCTGCCAGAGAGCAAACGGGCGCCGCATTCAGCTATTGCGCGGTGTGAGCGGAGCTCAGATACCGTACTGGGCGCGATAAGCCTTCATGGCCGCCAGTTGCGCCGCCAGCTCCGGCTGCTCGGCCTGCTTCTCCTCCAGATACTGGATCAAGTCGCTCATCTGGATGATGGCGATGATGTGAGCGCCGTAGTCACGCTCCACCTCCTGAATGGCGGAGAGCTCGCCCTTGCCCTTCTCCTGACGGTCCAGCGCGATCAGTACGCCCGCCAGCGAGGCGCCGTTGGCCTGGATCAGATCCATGGATTCACGGATGGCGGTGCCGGCGGTGATGACATCGTCCACCAGCATGATCCGTCCCTTGAGCGGGCTGCCCACCAGATTGCCACCCTCGCCGTGATCCTTTGCCTCCTTGCGGTTGAAGCACCAGGGCACGTCCACATCGTGCTGCTCCACCAGCTGTACGGCGGTGGCGGAGGCGATGGGGATCCCCTTGTAGGCCGGACCAAACAGCACATCAAACTCGATACCGGCATCCATCAGAGCGGCGGCATAGAAGCGGCCGAGACGGGCCAAATCGCGGCCGCTGTTGAACAGACCGGCGTTGAAGAAGTAGGGGCTTTTACGACCGGATTTCAGGGTAAATTCACCGAATTTGAGGACCTGTTTTTCCAGGGCGAACTCGATAAATTGACGCTGGTAGGCTTTCATTCTGGCTCCTTGCTTGGCTTGTCGTTTACTTGTGTGGGGGTATAAAAAAACGCGGTCAATGCCGCGTTTTTAAAATCAGGAGAGCGACTGCTTCTGCAGCGCAATGATGTCGGCAATGCCGCCCTTGGCGAGCGCCAGCATCTCCAGCAGCTCTTCATGGGTGAAGGGCTCGGCCTCCGCGGTGCCCTGCACCTCGATGATGCGACCATCTTCGGTCATCACCACGTTCATGTCGGTCTCGGCGGCGGAGTCTTCGATGTACTCCAGATCGCAGATGGCTTCGCCCTGATACATGCCGACGGAGACGGCGGCGATCATTTGCTTGAGCGGGCTCTGCTTGATCATGCCCTTCTCGACCATCCAGTTCAGCGCATCCACCAGCGCCACGCAGGCACCGGTAATGGAAGCAGTGCGGGTGCCGCCATCGGCTTGCAGCACGTCACAGTCAACTGTGATGGAGTGCTCGCCCAGCGCAGTCAGGTCTACCGCCGCGCGCAGGGAGCGGGCGATCAAACGAGAGATCTCCAGAGTACGGCCACTCTGCTTGCCGGAGGCCGCTTCGCGGTTCATCCGGGAGTGGGTGGAGCGCGGCAGCATGCCGTATTCGGCAGTCACCCAGCCCTGATTCTTCCCTTTCAGGAAGCGCGGCACGCTGGTGTCGACGCTGGCGGTGCAGAGCACGCGAGTGTTACCGAACTCCACCAGCACTGAGCCTTCTGCATGTTTGGTGAAATTGCGGGTAATGGTAACCGGGCGAAGTTGCGCGGCACTGCGATCGCTTGGACGTGACATGGAACGGACCTCTGGGCTGGCTCAAATTGGCGGGGGATTATAAGTGATCCCGCCCCAAATATCAGCCGCTAAAACCACGGCATCGGCTGACGAGCAGGGTCGGGCTGAGTATACTGGCCGCACACTTCATCAAGCCCGGAACAATCAATGATTCACAGCATGACCGCCTACGCCCGCAAGGAATTCAAGGGCGACTGGGGCACAGCCGTTTGGGAAATTCGTTCGGTAAACCAGCGCTATCTGGAGACCTACATTCGTCTGCCGGAGCAACTGCGCAGCCTGGAACCGGTACTGCGTGAGCGTTTCCGCGCCAAACTGCAGCGCGGCAAGGTGGAGTGCAACCTCCGTTTCGAGGCTGCTCAGGCCGCAGCCAGCCAGCTGCACATCAATGAAGAGCTGGCCAAGCTCATCATCGACAGCGCCAGCTGGGTAATGAAAGAGGCGGGTCAGGGCCAACTCAACCCGGTCGACGTACTGCGTTGGCCGGGCGTCATGGCTGCCGCCGAGCAGGACATGGACGCGGTCGCCACCGAGCTGCTCGGCGGGTTTGACCAGACCATGGAAGATTTCCTCGCCTCCCGCGCCAGCGAAGGGGCCAACCTCAAGGCGCTGATCGAACAGCGTCTGGCCGGTATTCAGGTGGAAGTGAAGAAGGTGCGCGTCCACCTGCCGCAGATCATCGAATGGCAGCGCCAGAAGCTCACCGACCGTCTGGCCGAAGCCAAGGTGGAGCTGGATCCTGCCCGCATCGAGCAGGAGATCGTGCTGCTGGCCCAGAAGATCGATGTGGCCGAAGAGCTGGATCGTCTGGAGATGCACATCAGCGAGACCAACAAGATCATGAAGAAGGGTGGCGCCTGCGGTCGTCGTCTCGACTTTATGATGCAGGAATTCAACCGCGAGTCGAACACGCTTGGCTCCAAGTCCATCAACGCCGAAGTGACCCAGTCCGCCGTCGAGCTGAAGGTCCTCATCGAGCAGATGCGCGAGCAGATCCAGAACATCGAGTGATGGGTCACTGACCATCCGGTTGTTACCTGCAAAAGAGCCCTTGATTCCTCAAGGGCTCTCTTATTTTCAGGCCATGAGATTTCCACCAGTGAGCCAACGAGCGAGAGAAGCCCTAGCCTATCGGCATCACCAGTGCCGGTTGGTGAGGGTCGCTCAGCCGCTCGGCCAGATAGTCCACCAGCAGCCGCACCTTGGGGGAGAGGTGGCGGTTATGGGGATAGAGGGCCCAGATCCCCTCCGCCGGCGCTCGCAGTTCCGGCAGCAGTTCGATCAGCTCCCCCCGGGCCAGATGGTCGCTGACGTAGTAGTCCGGCAGCTGGATGATGCCAATCCCCTTGAGCGCCGCATCCAGCAGGGCGTGGCCGCTGTTGCACTGCAACAGGCCGTGCACCCGCACGCTGTGGGGGCGACCATCCAGGGTGAAGTGCCACTCGTCACTGTTGCCCACCAGACAGGTGTGGCGAGTCAGCTCGGAGAGGCTGTTGGGCATGCCGTGACGGGCGGTGTAAGCCGGTGAGGCGCAGACATAGGGCACCCGCTGTGCCAGCTTGCGCGCCACCAGCGTCGAATCCTTGAGATGGCCGAGCCGCAGCGCCAGATCGTAGCCTTCGTGCACCAGATCCAGCAGCTGGTTGGTGAGGTTGAGGGTCACCTCCAGCTGGGGGAAGCGCACTATGAAGTCGTTCACCAGCGGAGCAATGCGGCTCTCGCCGTAGGAGACGGGGGCCGTAATGCGCAGCGACCCTTGCGGCACCGCCTGATGGCGCCCCACCGCCAGCTCCGCCTCGTAGAGGTTGTCCAGCAGCTGACGACAGTGGCGATAGTAGATCTCGCCAAGCTCGGTGAGTCGCACCTGACGGGTGGTGCGCAGCAGCAGCTTGGCCTGCAGCCTGTCCTCCAGCTGTGCCACCTGACGGCTGACTTGCGCCACCGACACTCCCAGCTTGCGCGCAGCCGGGGTAAAGCCCCCCTGCTCCGCCACGCTGACAAATTCACAGATCCCTTCCCAGCCGAACATTATTACCTGTGTGTAAAAGTGATTTGAGATTTGCCCTCATTATCACCAAATCGGCGGGAAACTACACTGACTGTCCGAACTCATCTCTGTTCACCCTGCTCAACAAGAAGGATGTCATTCATGGCACAGGTTAAAAGCATCAAGTGTAAAGCCGCCATCGCCTGGGGCCCGGGTCAGCCCCTCTCCATCGAAGAAGTAGAAGTCATGCCACCCCAAGCGGGCGAGGTGCGGGTGCGCATCGTCGCGACCGGCGTTTGCCACACCGATGCCTTCACCCTCTCCGGTGAGGATCCGGAAGGGGTCTTCCCCTGCATCCTCGGCCACGAGGGGGGCGGCATCGTCGAATCCGTTGGCGAAGGGGTCACCAGCGTCAAGGTGGGCGATCACGTGATCCCGCTCTACACCCCCGAGTGCGGCGAGTGCAAATTCTGCAAGTCCGGCAAGACCAACCTCTGCCAGAAGATCCGCGCCACCCAGGGCAAGGGGCTGATGCCGGACGGCACCACCCGCTTCTCGAAAGATGGTCAGCCCATCTATCACTACATGGGCACCTCCACCTTCAGCGAATACACGGTACTGCCGGAGATCTCCATCGCCAAGGTGGACCCGGCCGCCCCGCTGGAAGAGGTCTGCCTGCTCGGTTGCGGCGTCACCACCGGCATCGGCGCCGTGATGAACACCGCCAAAGTGAAAGAGGGTGAGAGCGTCGCCATCTTCGGGCTGGGGGGCATCGGCCTCTCGGCAGTGATCGGTGCCCGTCTGGCCAAGGCCGGTCGCATCATCGCCATCGACATCAACGAGAGCAAGTTCGAGCTGGCCCGCAAGCTGGGCGCGACCGACTGCATCAACCCGAACGATTACGACAAACCGATTCAGGAGGTGATCGTCGAGCTGACCGATGGCGGCGTCGACTTCTCCTTCGAGTGCATCGGCAACGTCAAGGTGATGCGTGCGGCGCTGGAGTGCTGCCACAAGGGTTGGGGTGAGTCGGTCATTATCGGTGTGGCCGGAGCAGGTCAGGAGATCAGTACCCGTCCGTTCCAGCTGGTCACCGGTCGGGTCTGGCGCGGCAGTGCCTTCGGCGGGGTTCGCGGTCGCAGCGAACTGCCGAGCTATGTACAGCGCTATATGCAGGGTGAGTTCCGCCTCGATGACTTCATCACCCACACCATGCCGCTGGAACAGATCAACGAGGCGTTCGATCTGATGCACCAAGGCAAGAGCATCCGCACCGTCATCCACTACTGAGCATGATCGCCCCGCCCGCCATCGTGGGCGGGGTACAGGAGTCCTTCGATGAATCTGGAGATTATCAGCAGCAACAAGAGCTTCGGCGGCTGGCACAAGCGCTATCGCCACCACGCCAGCGTGCTCGGCTGCGAGATGAATTTTGCCATCTATCTGCCGCCTCAGGCCCTCACCGGCCAGAAGGTGCCCGTACTCTACTGGCTCAGCGGCCTCACCTGCACCGATGAGAACTTCATGCAGAAGGCGGGTGCCCAGCGCATCGCCGCCGAGCTGGGCATCGCCCTGGTGGCGCCGGACACCAGCCCCCGCGGCGACGGGGTGGCAGACGATCCCGGTTATGACCTCGGCATGGGGGCAGGCTTTTACGTCAATGCCAGCCAGAGCCCCTGGCAGGCTCACTACCAGATGTATGACTACGTCACCCGCGAGCTGCCCGATGTGATAGAGACCCACTTCCCGGTCTCGACCCGGCGCGCCATCAGCGGCCACTCCATGGGCGGTCACGGTGCGCTGATCGCCGCGTTGCGAGAGCCGGGTCGCTACCGCTCGGTGTCGGCCTTCAGTCCGATCTGCCACCCGAGCCGCTGCCCCTGGGGCCAGAAGGCGCTCGGGGCGTATCTCGGCAGCAATCCTCTGCTATGGCAGGAGTGGGATGCCTGCCAGCTGCTGCGCCACCAGCCGGTCACACCGCTGCCCACCCTGGTGGATGTGGGGCTGGATGATCCCTTCCTCGCCGAGCAGCTGCATATCGATGCGCTGGTCGAGGTGGCGGCCAGCAAGGGGTGGCCGCTGGAGCTCAACCGCCACGAGGGCTATGACCACAGCTACTACTTCGTGGCGAGCTTTATCGAGGCGCACCTGCGCTTTCACGCCCGCCACCTCTGATCAACACAGGCCCGTCACGGGCCTGTTTCAGTTGTGGTGATCGGTTGATATCAGCTGCCTGCTCGGGTCACTCCGCCGGAGCCCACGATCTGCTGCTCCACCTCGGGATCGCCCCAGTAGGCGATGTTGCCTGAGCCGGCGATGCCGACTTTCAGCGTCTCCTGCGCCCTTACAGCCACATCACCGCTGCCGGCGATATTGACCTCTACCTCGTTGCCGCGCATCTCGCTCCCGAGCACGTCGCCAGATCCGGCAATGTTCAGCTCGATGGCCTGTGCCGAACCGCTGCCCAGCTCCAGACTGCCGGTGCCAGCGATATTCCCTTCCAGCCGTTTCAGCTCCAGCTGACTGGCGACGATGTCACCGGTACCGGCCACCGACAGCACCAACGAATCCCCCTTGAAGCCGCTCAGATCGCCGTTGCCGGTCCCGGCCAATGCCAGTTCGTTCAACACCGGCAAGGTGATGGTCAGCTCCAGCGGCTCGGTAGGATCGAGCCGGTAACCCTCCTTCACCTCGATCTCCAGCTTGTCGCCGCTCTCGGTCAGCTCCAGATAGGGCAGCAGGTTCTCCTGCCCCTTGATCAGGATACCGCGCGGCTCCCCCGCTACCAGATGGAGGGTAGCAGGCACCCCCGCCAGCACCCGGGTCACCCCGTCACCAAGCGCCTGCTGGCGCTCGACCACAGCCCCCGCGCCGGTCACTCTGGTCTGATCCAGCCAGTGACACCCACTGAGCCCCGCCATCAACATGACAACCATCATCCATTTCATCGCTACTCTCCTCCTTATGTGTTGGCCATCCAGGGCCGATTGGTTTTCATGCTTTGCAAAGCGTGAGCCAAAAATTAACTTAATGATTCAAAAGGAAATAACCATTAAACCCAGAACAAACCGAAGAATTTGGAGAGTTATTTAGACCATATTCTGGTGAAAACAACCATTCTCGAACGGATATGATTGTGGCTGATTGGCGGATCGCCTTGCCGGTCACTATGCTGGCAGCCCGCAGAAGTTTTTGATTGCCGTACCGGTCTGTTGAGCCAATAGTGGTACTTCGTGCGTACCAAGCTCTCCATTGCGGTAATGTCATTACCACTGTGTCTTGTCAGTTTTCACTGCCAACAAGGAGTCAGAGCGTGATCCAAGCAAGCCCTCTCTATGCCACCGCCACCGGTCTGCCGGAACCGACTCGCACCCCGCTGCTGACCGGCAGCGATCCCGAGCAGAAACGGCGCGAGCTGCTCACCTACTTTTGCCAGACCTTCGATCTCTACGATTCGCTGTTCGACTGTCTGGCCGATGAGCGGGCCTGGTTCAACAAGGCGATCCCGCTGCGCCATCCGCTCATCTTCTACTACGGCCACACCGCCGCCTTCTTCATCAACAAACTGCTGGCGGCGCGCCTGATCGACCAGCGGCTGGATGCCCGCATCGAGGCCATGGTCGCCATCGGGGTAGACGAGATGAGCTGGGACGATCTGGACGAGACCCACTACGACTGGCCCAAAGTCAGCGAGCTACGCAGTTATCGGGCCAAAGTCCGTTCGCTGGTGTGCGATTTCATCCGCCAGATGCCGCTCACCCTGCCCATCGACTGGCAGAGCCCTGCCTGGGTGATCCTGATGGGGATAGAGCACGAGCGCATCCACCTCGAGACCTCCAGCGTGCTGATCCGCCAGTTGCCGCTCGCCTGGGTGCGGCCGCAGCCTTATTGGCCCGCCTGCCCCGAAGCCCACCACCGCATTGATCAGGTGCCCACCAACAGCCTGCTGCCGGTGGCCGGCGGCAAGGTGCGCCTTGGCAAGCGGGACGCCACCTACGGCTGGGACAACGAATATGGCGAGCGCCATATCGAGCTGGCCCCGTTTCAGGCCAGCCGCATGCTGGTGAGCAATGCCGAGTACCTCGCCTTCGTCCAGGTGGGCGGCTACGACCAGCAACAGTGGTGGGATGAGGAGGGATGGGGCTGGTGCAAGTACGCCAAGGCGCAGATGCCCACTTTCTGGGTGGGTGATCATGCCGAGCCCGGGCAGTTGCAACTGCGGCTGATGACCGAGCAGGTCGCCATGCCATGGGACTGGCCAGTCGAGGTCAACCAGCTGGAAGCGGCCGCCTTCTGTCGCTGGAAGGCGGCCCAGACCGGACTCCCCATCCAGCTGCCGAGCGAGGCAGAATGGATGCTGCTGCGCGAGCAAGTTCCCGGCGATCAGCCGGACTGGACGGAGGCCCCCGGCAATATCAATCTGGCCCGCTTCGCGTCGTCCTGCCCGGTGGATGCCTGCCCACAAGGGGAGTTCTTCGATCTGGTGGGCAATGTCTGGCAGTGGACCAGCACCGCCATCGATGGCTTCGACGGCTTTAAAATCCACCCGCTCTACGACGACTTCTCCACCCCCACCTTTGATGGCAAGCACACCCTGATCAAGGGCGGCAGCTGGATCAGCACAGGTAACGAAGCGCTCAAATCATCCCGTTACGCCTTCCGGCGTCACTTCTTCCAGCATGCGGGTTTCCGCTATCTGGTCTCCCGTTATCAGGAACCCGTTATCGTGAATCCCTATGAAACCGACACGCTGGTCGCTCAGTACCTCGACTTCCAGTACGGCCCGAGCCACTTCGGGGTAGCCAACTACGCCAAGACGCTTGCTGATCTTGCTGGCGAGCTGTGCAGCAACCACCAGCGGGCGCTGGATATCGGCTGCGCCACCGGCCGCGCCAGTTTCGAACTGGCTCGCTACTTCCAGCATGTGGACGGGGTGGACTACTCGGCCCGCTTCATCGATGTGGCGCTGGCCCTCGCCAGTCAGGACAGTTTCCGCTACGCCATTCCGCTGGAGGGTGAACTGGTGGAGTATTGCGAGGCGCGCCTGTCGAGCCACGGGCTGGGGGCGAGTCAGGCTGAGCGCATCCACTTCAGTCAGGGGGATGCCTGCAACCTCAAGCCCAAATATGACCACTACGATCTGGTGCTCGCCTCCAACCTGATCGACCGGCTGCGGGAGCCCGCCCGCTTCCTGCGGGATATCGCTCCCCGGCTGCGCAGCGGTGGCCTGCTGGTGCTCACCAGCCCCTATACCTGGCTGGCGGAATATACCCCGCCCGCCAACTGGCTCGGCGGCATTCGCGAAAACGGCGAGGCACTCACCACCTATCAAGCGCTGCAACGGCTGCTGGCGGCCGAGTTCGAGGAGCACTGCCCGCCGCGGGATGTGCCTTTCGTCATCCGCGAGACCGCCCGCAAATACCAGCACACGGTGGCGCAGCTCACCGTCTGGCGCAAACGCTAATCCGCCGGTCGGCATGCAAATGAGAAGAGGGAGGCCAACGGGCCTCCCTCTTGTTATGGCAGTCAAAACGGCGCGAGTATCAATCTCCCCGCTCGTGATAGCGGCGCGCCAGTACGGCGCAGACCATCAGCTGGATCTGGTGGAAGATCATCAGCGGCAAGACCATGACACCGACGCTGGCGGCGGGGAACATGACGTTGGCCATCGGCACCCCGTTGGCGAGGCTCTTCTTGGAGCCGCAGAAGACGATGGTAATCTCGTCCGCCTTGTCGAAGCCGAGACGACGGCTGATCCAGACGTTCCAGCAGAGCACCAGCGCCAGCAAGATGCAGCTCAGCAACACGATACTGGCCAGATCGTACCAGCCGACCTGATGCCAAATGCCCTGCACCACCGCCTCGCTGAAGGCGACGTAGACCACCAGCAGGATGGAGCTCTGATCCAGCTTGCCGATGAGCGGGCGATGGCTATCGACCCAGCGACCGATGAGCGGACGCGACAGGTGGCCCACCACAAACGGCAGCATCAGCTGCATCATGATGGACTGGATGGAGTGCCAGGTGTCGATCCCCTCCCCCTGCACGTGGATCATCATCCCCACCAGCACCGGCGAGAGGAAGATTCCGAGGATGCTGGAGGCCGAGGCGCTGCACACCGCCGCCGACACATTGCCCCCCGCCATCGAGGTGAAGGCGATGGCCGACTGCACGGTGGCAGGCAGGGCACAGAGATAGAGGAAGCCGAGGTAGATGGCCGGGTTCAACCAGCTCGGCACCAGCGGGGTGAGCAGCAGCCCGAGCAGCGGAAACAGTACGAAGGTGCTGAGCATCACCACCAGATGAAGCCGCCAGTGGCCGAGACCCGCCAGCAGGTTCTGGCGCGACAGCTTGGCGCCATGCATGAAGAACAGGAGCGCCACCGCCAGCTTGGTCAGCAGACCGAACCAGACAGCCACCTGCCCCTCGCAGGGAAAGAGGGAGGCCAGAGTGACCACCGCAATCAGCACAACAGTAAAGGGATCCAGACGCACGAAAGGTCTCCATCAGAAGGGCATCCAGCTGCCGTGGCGGCAGTCAGGATTGGGGAGGACAAGAAACAGAGCGGGAGATGTCTGGCACCTCCCGCTAAAACGAACCTCCAGCTTACCCCGATAACGGAGAGGCGCAAAGTTGAGCGGCGAATAATTGTTCATCAATGCTTAACGCCGTCGCCATATCGAGCAGCAAAAGTTGACGATGAAACGGCCCTGATAGCTCCCAAACGGCGAAAATGGATAAAAAAACGGGCGACCAAGGCCGCCCGTTCCGCTTTTTCGCTCAGCCGATCAGCGCTGGCTGGCCAGCGTGCCGTTGCCGGTTTTCTTCTCATTGCCGCCGAGCTTGCGGGCCTGCCGCTTCTCGAAGCGGGAGATCCACCAGTAGGCCAGCGCCGAGAAGACCGCGGTCATAAAGACGTTGATGAAGAAGGCGCGCACCAGATCCACCCCGGCCGGGAAGGCGGAGGCGCTCATGCTCACCACGAAGATGGCGATCAGCACCGACACCACGCTCATCCCGAACTTGCGCGACCCCATGCGGAAGTCGCGGGGGGTGTCGTCATGTTTCCAGCGGAACACGAAGTAGGCCACCATGATGAAGATCGGCGGCAACATAGCGGTACCGGCGGTGAGGTTGATGGCGGTGTTCATCATCTGCTGCACCGACTCGGAGCCGAAGCCGTTGACCACCAGCATCGCGAACACGAAGACAAACTGCCACCAGGCGGCGCGCACCGGCACGCCGTGCTCGTTGAGCTGGGTGGTCTTCTCGCCGTAAACCCCCTGCGGGATCTCGGAGAAGTGGATCTTCACCGGCGCCGAGGTCCACATCATCATGGAGCCGAACATGGCGATAAACAGCACCACGCCGACGAAGCGGCCAACCAGCGCCTCGGAGAGCCCGAAATACTGCGCCATGCCGGTGAAGATCTCCACCATGCCGCCGGCATAGGTGAGGCTCTCGCGCGGCACGAACACGTTCACCAAAAGGGAACCGACCGCATACATGGCACCGATGACGATACCGGCACTGATGATCACCTTGATGAAGGACTTCTGGCCCCCCTTCACGTCATTGAGGTAGGCCGCCGCCGTCTCGGCACCACCCGCCGCCTGAAAGATCCAGCACATGATGCCGAGCGTCGCCCAGTTGACGGTGGGGGTCATCGCCTCCAGGGTGATGGGCTGGGCCGGCACATGATCGCCACTCAGGGCCATCAGGGCGCCCAGCACATAGATGGCGAACAGGGCAAACACACCGTAGGCCACTATTTCGGCAATTTTGCCGAGCCAGCTCGCCCCCTTGGTGGAGATATGGGTCGCCGCCGCAAACAGCACGATTGAGATGATCGAAGTGACCATGGGCGAGAAGCTGTACTCATAGCCCAGCATGGCGTAGGAGGCGTAGGCGATGACGTTGGGCAGCAGGGAGACGAACCAGAACAGGTTCACGAACCAGTAGAGAAACGAGCCCAGATAGGCCATCCGGGTGCCGAGCGGTTTTTTCAGCCAGTCGTACATCCCCGACTCGGAGTTTTTATTGGCCGAGACGAACTCGGCGATGATGAAGACGAACGGGATGAAGTAGACGATGGTCGCCAGCAGGAAGATGGGGGCGGAGCTGAGCCCCAGCTCGATGTTGTTGTTGACGATGTTGCGCACGTTGAACACGGCGGCAAAGGTCATCGACAACAGGGCAAACTTGCCTATGGTGCCGCGTACGGATTCAGACATGGTGTCCTCCAGTGGACTCGCACTCCCTGCGGGGAGCGCTGTGACTCTGTGATGTGTTCGGCAAGGGTCTGTCGGCCCCGCACTTTACTCTCTTGTTATGAGCGGGCCGCGTGGACGGCCTCGTTGGTGAACCGGTGCCGTCTCCCGCACCGGCTCGCAATACCATTCAGACGATCGGGGTGCCCGGCGCCATCGGCACCCGCGGTTGCAACAGCACGCTCTGGCTCTCGTCCGGGGTCTCGGCGCAGAGCAACATGCACTCGGATCGCTCGCCGCGCATCCTGGTGGGCTTGAGGTTGGTCACCACCACCACCTCGCTGCCCATCAGCTCCGCTTCGCTGTAGTAGGGCACCAGACTGGTGACGGTCTGCAGCGGCCGCTCACCACCCACATCGATCTGGACGATGTAGAGTTTGTCGGCCCCGGGATGGCACACCACCTCCAGCACCTTGCCCACCTTCATCTCGACCCGTTTGAATTCGGCAAACTCGATCGTCTCGCTCATGCTATTTTCCTTTTCTGGTTCAACGGTTTGTGGGTGGCCAACGGCCAATTCAATGCAGTGGCTATGGCGTCTGCATGGCAACCTGCGCTGTCGGCTGGGCCTCTTTGGCACGCGCTTCGGCATTGAGAGAGGCCTCGTATCTGTTGTATTTCCACCAGGCGAAGCCGAGGAAAATCACGATCCCGCCGACGTTGTAGAAGATGATGGTCATGATGTCGGCGCCGGTCGGGAAGGTGGAGGCGAGGAAGCCCACCGAGAAGATGGCGATCAGCACCGAGACCACGACGATGCCGGTGGTGCGCGACCCCATCTTGAACTCCCGCGGCAAGTGGTCGAGCTTCAGCCGCAGATTGAGGTAGGCCAGCATGATGAACAGCGGCGGCAGCATGGAGGCGGCAGCGGTCATGTTGATGACGGTGTTCATCAGATCCTGCGCTGTGTTGGAGCCCAGAGTCGGGATCACCATCAGCGGCAGCACGATAAGGTACTGGATCCAGGCTGCACGGGCGGGCACGCCGTTCTCGTTCAGCTCGACCGTCTTCTTGCCGAAGATGCCGGCCGGGATCTCGGAGAAGAAGATCTTCACCGGAGTCGCCGTCCACATCAGCAGGGAGCCGAACATGGCGGTGAAGGAGACCAGACCCACGAAGCGGTTCATCAGGATCTCCGGCAAGCCGAAGTAGGCCGCCAGCCCTTCAAACACCTGCACCGAGCCGCCGGTATATTTCAGGGTGCCGCTCGGTACGAACACGTTGATCAACAGCGAGGCGATGGAGTAGAGCACGCCGATAAAGATCCCGGCGATGATGATCACCTTCACGAATGACTTGGAGCCACCCTTCACGTCATTGACGTAGACCGCCACCGACTCGGCGCCACCGGCCGCCATAAAGATCCAGGTGGTGATGCCCAGAAACGCCCAGCTGAAATCGGGGATCATCGCCCCTACCGTGATGGGGTCGGCTGGCTGCACGCCGCCCACCAGAGCCGCACCTGCCAGCAGGATGTAGGAGAGGGTCAGCAGCAGCATCAGGGACGAGGTCACCGAGGTGATGGGCCCCAGCATCTTGGCGCCGTTGGTGGAGACGTAGGTGGCAAAGGCGAACAGCACCATGCTCAATGCCGTGGTCGCCACCGGGGTGAGAATGTACTCGTAACCGAGGAAAGCATAGGAGGCGTAGGCGATGACCCGCGGCAGCAGCGAGGTGAAGAAGAACAGGTTCACGAACCAGTAGGTGTAGGCGGAGATAAAGGCCCAGCGCCCGCCGAGGGAGCTCTTCACCCAGGCATAAACACCCGCTTCGGAGTTCTTATTCAGTGACACAAATTCCGCAATGATCAGGCAAAACGGAATGAAGTAGAAAATGGTGGCCAGAAAGAACATCGGGGCCGAGGCCAGACCGATTTCGATGTTGTTGTTGATGACGTTGTTAAAGCTGAATACCGCCGCGAAGGTGAGCGACAGCAGACCAAACTTGCCTATCGTATTGCGTTTGGAATCAGACATGGTGCATCTCCAGACCTGTAATTATTGCTGCGAAAGAGCGGGGCATGATTTGTAGGGTGAGCCCCGCCCTTCCGGCTTTGTCAGTGCAGAACCGGCGGCTTGTTATTTGTTCTTGAAGTAGCCGCCTTCGACGGTGACCTTGATGATCACCTTTCGCACCGGCCCGTCGCCGACGAACCGGTAGGCTTCATCGTTCTCGAAGATCACCACCTGACCGTTGCCGACTTTCTGGCGCTCACGCACCTCACCGGCCAGCCACTCGCGGTCGGTGGTGTCGTCATAGGCCTGCTCGACCCGCAGCTCGCTCTTGGCTGCCCACTCCACCGTCTCTTCCCCTTCCAGGTAGTAGTGAACGTCGAAGTAGCGGCGCTGCCCCTCAAACAGTGAGGTGGCCGGGCTGGCCCCCTCCTGCAAGCGGTAGGTGAGGGAGTCACCGATGGAGTGGCAGATGCCGGGCTTGAGGTTTGGCAGGTTGTTGATGGCCTCCACGCAGCGGCCCCACTTCTTGCCTTCCCGGTAGATGTTTTTGAACAGGGTCAGGTTGTCCAGGGTGATCATGCGAGGTTCCTCCCGCCGTTGATGGTGAGATCGAGCCCGGCCAGCGCAGCCGGATTGAGGTTGCCACGGGCGATGGGGAGCAGGGTCAGGCCGAAGCTGAACGGCTCGAAGCGCACCCGCCAGGAGTCCAGCACCTCGGAGCCCCAGGAGTTGGAGCCGAGCCCCAGCACCTTGTGATCCAGATTGAGGGTGAGATAACCGCAGGGCTCCAGCTCGTTGATGTGCTGCGCCGCGTGGATATGCTCCCAGCTGTAAGGCCAGACGCTCAGATTGATGGGGGCATCGGGTCGCACGTAGAGACCGGCACCGTGGCGGTTGGTCAGGGTCGCCCAGCGCACCTGCTGGCGGTTGCCGTTGTCCTGCGGGAAGGGGTAGTGCTCCCACATCTCGCTGACTGTGCTCTGGAAGCTGTCGATCCAGTTGCTCTGGCGGCTATCTTGATAGTTCTCCCCCGGCCCCATGCCGTAGTAGTGCACCCGGTCGAGATCCTGACGAATGCCCAGCTCGAAGCCGATCTTGGGGATGATGTCGTCATAACCGCCGTAGGGCTGACCGGACAGTGCCACGTGCAGCTGACCGTTCGGGCTCAGGGTGTAGACGTAGCGGCAGCGCATGCCGAAGTCGAACACCGGCGGCGCGATCAGGCTCTCCACCGTCACCTCGACCGCGTCACCCAGCTGGCGCCAGCTTAAGGTGCGGAAGTGCTCCTGCATGATCTGCAGGTGGTTCGGGTGCCACAGGCTCTCGTACTCCTGCTTGTGGTTGTCGATCATCGGCTTGAAGAAGGTGAGGCGTGGGGCTCGCTCGATAAGCTCATTGCCATCCTGCTGCCAGCTCACCAGCTTGCCGTCGAGGCGCGAGAAGCGCAGGACGAAGCCGCTGCCGCTCAAGGTCAGCGCGAGGCGCTCATCGGCAATCTGCAGCGCAGTGGCATTGGGGTTGGCAAAGGGCTGCAGCTGGCGAGTCGACTCTTTCAGCTGGAACTGATACTGGCCCAGCTCGTGCTCCGCCGCGCTATAGCGGGTGGCGCTGGCCTTGATGACCCGCAGCTGGACGAAGGTTTCCCGCCCATCGAGGAATGGCAGTTCGAGTTTCAGCTCAGTGGTGGCACCGGGATCAATCCCTTCCAACCGGATTTGCTGGCTGGCCAGTAGTTCGCCTTCGGCCTTCACCTCGACCAGCAGGCGGATGTCGTCGAGAGTGGAGAACCAGTAGCGGTTTTCCACCGCCAGCTTGCCGCTCGCCAGATCCAGCGCCCGCACCTTGACCGGGCAGATCACCTGCTTGTATTCGCGCAGGCCAGGCCCCGGGGTCTGATCCGGATAGATGAGACCATCCATGCAGAAGTTGTAGTTGTTGGGGTAGTCGCCGTAATCGCCGCCGTACTTGTAAACGGCGCGCCCCTGCTCGTCCTGATCCAGAATGCCGTGATCGCACCACTCCCAGATGTAGTGACCTTGAATGTGGGGATGACGGTCGAACACCTGCTGATATTCGCTGAGGCCACCCGGGCCGTTGCCCATGGCGTGGGCGTATTCGCAGAGGATGCGCGGCTTCGCCATCGGGAACTCGCCAAAGCAGTTCATCTGGGAGACGCGGGAATACATGGTACTGACCACGTCCACCACCTCGGCATCGCGATCCTCTTCGTAGTGCACCAGCCGGGTCGGGTCGATCGCCTTGCAGCGCTGGTACATGGCTCTGATGTTGCAGCCGTAACCGGACTCGTTGCCGAGCGACCAGATGATGATGGAGGGGTGGTTCTTCTGGGCGTGCACGTGGCGCTCGATACGATCCACGAACACCGGCTCCCAGAAGGGGTCGTCGGTGATGCGGCTGAGATCGCCGACGTTGGCAAAACCGTGGGTCTCCACGTCGGTCTCCGCCATCACGAACAGACCGTACTGGTCGCACAGCTCGTAGAAACGCGGGTCGTTCGGGTAGTGGGCGGTGCGCACCGAGTTGAGGTTGTGCTGCTTCATCAGCACGATATCTCGCTCCACCCGATCCATGCCGACCGCGCGGCTCTTGAGGTGGTCGTTGTCGTGACGGTTCACCCCGTGCAGCTTGAGGTAGTGGCCGTTGACGTAAAAGAGGCCATCCTTGACCTTGATTTCACGTACCCCGACCCGCTGCGGGATCACTTCCAGCAGCTCGCCCTGACCGTTGTAGAGGGAGAGTTGCAGCTGATAGAGGTAAGGATCTTCGGCACTCCAGAGATGGGGGTGGGCCAGATCCAGCGTGAAGCGGCAATCACACTTGCCGTCGATGGCGAGATGATCGAGCGAGCCGCTGGCGATCTCGCGGCCCTGATCCAGCAGGGACCAGACCAGACGGTGATCACGGGCGGGCGCACCAAGATTTTCCAACTGAATGTCGCAGCTCAGGGTGGCGCTTTGATTGTCATCCGCCAGCGCGGTGCGGATGAAGAAGTCCTGCACATGGGCGGCCGGTTTGCCCACCAGATAGACGTCGCGGAAGATTCCCGCCATCCACCACATGTCCTGATCTTCGATATAGGTGGAGTCAGCCCACTGCATCACCCGCACCGACAACAGGTTCTCGCCAACCCTGGCGTAGGCGCTGATATCGAACTCGGCGGTGAGACGGCTCCCCTTGCTGAAACCGACATAGTGGCCGTTCACATAGACCTCGAAGTAGGTCTCCACCCCGTCAAACTTGATGATCACCTGCTCGCCGTCCCAAGCCGGGCTCAGCGTGAAGCTGCGCTGATAGGCGCCGGTGGGGTTGTTGGTCGGCACGAAGGGGACGTCGATGGGGAAGGGAAAACCTTCGTCGGTGTACTGCAGCTGACCATGTCCTTCCATCTGCCACATGTTGGGCACTGTGATCTGGCCCCACTCGCTCATGGGGCTGTGATAGAAGGCCTCCGGCACCTGCAGGGGGTGGTCGAAGTAGTGGAACTGCCACTGGCCGCCAAGGCTCAGAAAACGGCGGCTCAGCTCGCGCTGCATGGTGGCCGCCAGCGCGTGGTCGGCATAAGAGAAGAAGTAGGCGCGCGGGGCCAGCCTGTTTTCACCAACGAATTGGACGTTTTCCCAGTTATTCACATGTCCTCCCGGAACAAGGCAACTTTGACTGGGTAAACTTTAGATAAACATTTACTAAATATCAGCTTTGAATTGGTAAAGTTTTAACCTGATCACAATGAACAGATGGTTTTGTGAGCGAGATCAGAAGCGGGAGATAAAGGAAGGCAAGATATGGATGAGTGGCATGGATGTTGATAGTAGCTGGCTGAGCTGCAATAAAATCAACTATAAAACAATATGATATGAAGTTTTTGGATGATATGGGAAAGAGGTTTGCTTGGGAGAGGAGTCGCACCACCGCAAGATGGCGCGACTAAAAAGCAGAATATTTTACTAAAATCAGCGAGTAGTGCCGCGCAGGGTCAACTTGCTCGGTACCAGCACCCGGAGTGGAATATCACGCTCGTCACGCAGCCGTTCGACCAACAGATTGACTCCCTGGGAGCCCATCAACTCGGAGTGGATCCGCACCGTAGAGAGCGGCGGGAAGGTGAACTTGGCGGTCGGAATATCGTTGACGCTGATAAGCTCGATCTGCTGGGGAATCGCCAATCCCTTCTCATGGATGGCACGCAGCACACCAATGGCGATGGAGTCGGAGGCGACAAACAGCGCCTTGGGCCAATCCCCTGCCAGCATCTCCTTCGCCAACTGGTAGCCGGAGGCGCTGGAGAAGTCCCCACGATAGAGATCGCTCTCCTGCACCACCCCTAGCCGCTGGCCATAATCCCGGAAGGCCAGTTCGCGCAGATCCGGATTCTCGTCCTGGCCACCGATATAGCCGATGCGCTGGTGCCCCTGCGCGATGAAGTAATCGACTACCTGCTGGCTGATCAGAGCGAGATCCACATCGACCGAGTCGAACTCTCCCTGTGAACGGCAGTCGACAAACACCAGCTGGCCGGAACAAGCCCTGAGTTGGGCGAGGCGCTCGGCTGTTAGGGTGCCGACCACCAGAATGCCATCCACAGCGCTCAGTTCGCGCCCTTCACCGCAGTTGTAGAGATGGGTCAGTTCGATATTGAGGCGGGCACTCTGGGTCTCGATACCATAACGGATGGCGAGATAGTAAGGGTCGTTGACCTCGGTACTCTGGGGATAGGCATAGACCACCAGAAAGTGCAGTTTGCTCTTGTGTATCCCCTTGCGGGCGCTGCTGGTCTTGTACTCCAGCCGTTCGGCAATCTCGAAGATCCGCTGCTTGGTCTCTTCCTTGACGCTCAGGCTGGGATCCTCGTTCAGTACCCGGGATACCGTGGCGAGAGAAACCCCCGCTTCCTGTGCAATTTCCTTCAACGTAGCCATCAATACCTCGCTGGCAGCATCACGTGTTAATCGGCAACGGCTAAAGAGTAACGGGCAATCCCTTGATAGCCCAGCACTTTTACTAAAATGCCGGCGGCAGTGCAGTTTTTTGGAAGACAGAAATGCAAAAAGGCCTCCCGAATGGGAGGCCTCTTCTAAATAGGTGCCTGACAGTGTCCTACTCTCGCATGGCGAATGCCACACTACCATCGGCGCTACCGCGTTTCACTTCTGAGTTCGGCATGGGATCAGGTGGTTCCACGGCGCTATTGCCGTCAGGCAAAAGCTTTTAAAACTAACTTGAAAA